>NZ_JBIXLP010000062.1:0-130473 GCF_053543535.1 Providencia sp. AGC89 | reverse complement strand
CACCCTAATCACATACTTGTGTATGCTCATAGGGATGGTTTTACTTGCCGCCTTGCTACAACTCAAATTATTTAGGGTAATTTCGAGCAATTAAAGGGCGATGGGCGAGTTTTGTCGTCATGCTTTTAGCTGTAGTTCGTTGGCTGCACAAAACCACCTTAATCACATACTTGTGTATGCTCATAGGGATGATTTTGTTTGCCGCCTTGCTACAACTCAAATTATTTAGGGTAATTTCGAGCAATTAAAGGGCGATGGGCGAGTTTTGTCGTCATGCTTTTAGCTGTAGTTCGTTGGCTGCACAAAAACACCCTAATCACATACTTGTGTATGCTCATAGGGATGGTTTTGTTTGCCGCCTTGCTACAACTCAAATTATTTAGGGTAATTTCGAGCAATTAAAGGGCGATGGGCGAGTTTTGTCGTCATACTTTTAGCTGTAGTTTGTTGGCTGCACAAAACCACCCTAATCACATACTTGTGTATGCTCATAGGGATGGTTTAGCTTGCCGCCTTGCTACAACTCAAATTATTTAGGGTAATGGCGGGGAATTAAAGGTAATGGGCAAGGCTTTGCTGTCATCTTTTTTAATAATAAGGTGGGAGACCACCTTATTAATTTAACAATATTTAATCGTTTAAAGGGAAATAATCATGGCAACTCCACATATTAATGCAGAAATGGGTGATTTCGCTGATGTCGTTTTGATGCCAGGCGACCCATTACGTGCAAAATACATCGCTGAAACTTTCCTTCAGGATGTTCGCCAAGTCAATAATGTGCGTGGCATGTTAGGTTTTACAGGGACTTATAAAGGTCGCAAAATCTCTGTTATGGGTCACGGCATGGGGATCCCTTCATGCTCTATCTATGCAAAAGAGCTGATCACCGATTTCGGTGTAAAAGTGATTATTCGTGTGGGCTCATGTGGCGCAGTGATGGATGATGTAAAACTGCGTGATGTTGTAATAGGTATGGGCGCTTGTACGGATTCGCGTGTTAACCGCCAACGTTTTAAAGAAAATGATTTTGCAGCGATTGCAGACTATGACTTAGTCCACAATGCGGTTGAAGCAGCAAAAGCAAGAAACGTGAATGTGCGCGTTGGTAATTTGTTCTCTGCGGATCTGTTCTATTCACCAGACCCTGATATGTTTAAAGTGATGGAAAAGTACGGCATTCTGGGGGTTGAAATGGAAGCTGCAGGTATCTATGGTGTGGCGGCTGAGTTTGGTGCGCGCGCATTAACGATTTGTACCGTTTCTGACCACATCAAAACGGGTGAACAAACCACGTCAGAAGAGCGTCAAACTACGTTCAATGAGATGATTGAAATTGCATTAGATTCAGTGCTATTAGGCGACAAATAGTCGTTAGATGTTTTCATGATGCACTAAAATGCCACCTATTGTGTGGCATTTTTTATCGCTATTTTTTGATTCTACTCATCATCACGGCATCGACATATTGCCCATCACGAAACGCATAGTCTCTCATGCGGCCTTCGAGTTCAAAGCCAAACTTTTCATATAGCCCAACACCACTGCCATTTGCCGCAAATACTTCTAACTCAATACGGCGCACATTCAACCAGTTATCGCAATAATCCACCATCACTTGCATCAGTTGTGAGCCAATACCTTTGCCTTGGTGAGCTTCACTGACGGTAATACCGAAAGTGGCGACATGGCGACGGCGCACTTGGTTAGGCTGACTAATGACTAGCAAACCTACAACTTCCTTATCAATAGTGGCAACAAATTGTGTTACCAACGGATCACTCGTGCCTAGCCGGGCTTCCCATATTTTTTCGCTTGGATAAGGAAGCTGCAATGTGTTGGCATATGCCGAATAGTCAGCGTGCATTTGGGTGATTGCAGGGACATCGTCCAGTGTTGCTCTGCGGATGGTTACATTATTCATATAGAATCTCTTTATCGTTATTTATTATAAGAATATTAATCACATTAAAACGATAATCTGTCAATCGATAGTCATCAACGTCATGAAAGGCATTACAAATTGAGTGACTAAAAATAAACAAAATCGCTATCTGATATCACAACATAATAAATAGATATACGATTTTGGCTATATAGCGTTCAGTAATTTATTCAGAGGAATTATCATGCTTGAATCAATGAGTAAAAAAAATTTTTTCACTAGTTTAACAATGAAAAAAGTTCACATAAAGAGTGCTCCGAAAAAAATTAAAAAATATGTTACTAAACAAATTAAAAATATTAAACAGACTCCAACATTATCGCCCATAAATCTAAGAGAAAAGAATAAAAATAATATTGATGATATTAAATATGCAGAGCCACCTCTTCACGGTGTATTGAAAGGTAATAATCTAACTCAAGTTGGACTTGAAAGAAATGAATATAGAATAAGAGTCATTAAGAGGACGAAATGGCCGCCATTGATGGAAGCGATTACCATTCCAAATGAAATAGAAGAAAATTTCTATAGCTTATTGAAAAATAATAAAGTAGACAATAAAAGCATTGATCTCATTAAAGAAATAATTAGAGAAATGAAAAAAACGAAATCTTCGGATGACATTGTTATTAAAATTTATGACTTTTATGAGCTTTTTATAGATCAAGAATATGTTACAAATGAATTCATTGTTAGCTATTTAAAAGAACCAATGGAGATAGCTAAAAATACACAATGTACTGATTTAAAACCTCTTCCTCCGCTACCAAAAGAAACTATAAAAATACCAGAACCGATTGATGTTGCTAATCAGTTATATAATAAATTAACTGAAACAATTTCTAAAATGAGTAGAATAAAAGATGTTCCCGATAAGCTATTTATTCACTTTAGAGAGAATGTTTTGAGTTTGAAGAGAGAAGAGAAACCAGAAGTATTTATTAAGAAACTAAATGAGTTATACGAATATGCATTTGAGATCTTACCGCAGGCAACGCTGAATAGAATTGAGAGTAATCTTGGTGATTATATAAAAATAGAGACTGCAATAGTCAAGCCTGTCCGTATATTCGATGATATCAAGATGAAACCTAAAAGCTTACGGGAGCGATTATTAAATACTATTGAATGTAAATTGTTTTTTTTCATAAAAAAAATAAAAAAAGCTTATTTAGAGGTAAAAAAAATCTTTTGTTTTTGAATAGCAATAATGATAGTGCGGAATAAAAAAGCCAACAATATATTGTTGGCTTTCTAACCTTAATGACTAAATTAAGGCGTCATCATAAACACTTTTGAATTCTGCCCTAAATATTGACGAGATAAACGATTAATATCCTTAACCGTGAGTTGATGAATAATACTTTGCTGTTGGTTTAAACGCTGGTATTGCCCATCATCAGCGGCAATCTGTGCCAGAGCTTCGGTCCAATAACTTGAACTATCAGTGACTTGTGCATTTTCTGTCAGCCAAATATTTTTCGCTTCGGTTAACTCTTTTTCACTCACACCGGTTTGACGAATTTGCCCAATCGTTTTTTGGGCAATTTGCGTCATTTCCTCAGCACGTTCTGGAGAGGTGGTGAAATTCAAGCGAGCAAGGTAATAAGGCTGTGGTTTTTTCGCTAACATTTGTGAAAAACCGAGCGCATAGATACCACTGGCTTTTTCTCTTAACTCACCACGTAAACGCTGACTAACAATCGTATCAATCAGTTGTATTGCAAGTTGGTCTTGCTGTGACCACATCGCAGGTGAGGCGAATTGAATGCTGACCATGCTTTTATCACTACTACTGATGGGATAAGTTTTATTAAAACTGGCCATTTTTGGCATGATGCCTTGGTCACGAGATTTTAGTTTTTGGTCGCTCGCAGGGAGAGATGCCAACCACTTTTCTAATATTGGTTTGAGGTCACGACTGTTTATGGCCCCTGAGATAACCAACGTCATATCTGCTGTAGAGGTCACTAGTTGGCGGTTGGTTTTTTGTAACTGTTGCGCCGTAAATTGTTGCCAGCTTCCTTGTGGTTTGATGACTAATAGTTCGCCGTGGTGATAGCTTTCTTGATTAATATTATCGAGGAAAGTACGTTCTACGGGGGTTTTGGATAGGTTCAATGTTAAGGATTGTTTTTGTTGTTCTAATTTCTCACCGCTAAATTGCGGTGCGGTTAATTTTAAATGCAACAATTGCAATGCGGTTTCTAAGTTATCAGCTGGCGCTTTACCACGAAAACCGTGAGTCAGTAATTCACTATAAGGGCGCAGAGAAATTTGGTTTTGTTTAGCAAATAAAGCCAAATCACGAGCACTGTAGTTACCGTAGCCACTGCTTTCTGGCAGCTTCAACGCCCAATCAGTTAACCCCGAAGTTTGAGCCGTTTCTAAAGAACGCCCTCCCGGAAGCTGCAAATTAAACTGAATATCATCTTTCAGGTTTTTATCTGCCTTAACAATTACCTGAATGCCATTGCTTAATGTCCAATGTTCTGTTTTTTCAACGGGCAGCTTAGATTGCTCAACAATATCACCTTTGGGAACTTGAGGTAGCTGTAATTGAATCGCTTTGGAGCGCAACCTAAATGGTCCTGGTGTGCTTTGGCGTATTTTAACCCATTGCTGATTAAATGCCGATTTGTCCATTGTCGTGGCATCAGTATCGGGGCCAATTAATGCTAAACGCGGGGAGGCAGTTTGTAGGAACTTAGCGACATGTTGTTGTAAGTCCTGCGGTTTGACAGATTTTATCAACTGGTAGCTGTTATCTAACTGCTGGCGTTTATTCCACATTGGCATGTCGTATTCAAGTGCCGTTGTCAGTTGCCCTGCTATATATTCATTGCTATAACGTTGCTCTGAAGCCGCTTGCAGGCTGAATTTTTTCAGCATGGCTTGTTTGGCCGTTTCCAGTTCTTCAGGAGTTACAGGCTCCGTGGCTAAGCGCTGCAATTCAGTGAATAACAGTTGGGTTGCCCCGATGTAATCGTTACCCTTTGGATGAATAATCATCAACTGTTGAAGGCGTCGGTTATCCAGCATCGACCCTTGCTCATTGATACTAATGGAGGGCAAGATGCCATTATCGACTATGACGGAAAAGCGTTGATTTAAAATGGCTAACCAGAGGTTATCTAGTAAATCTTCGGATTGTCCTAAGCGCGTATTTAGCGGTGCGCTGACATCCTTTTGTAACGCAAATTGCACATAACGCGCCCCTTGCTCTTTATCAAACACCCCTTGCACTAACATATTGGTTGAATGGGCGAATTGTTTCCATTGTGGGTTATCTTCTGCCACTTTTTCGGGTTTAGGGAGTGCAAATAAATTATCAACCTGATTGCGTATTGATGAACTATTAAAATCACCAATAATTAATAGCGACATTCGTTGAGGTTGATACCATGTTTGATAATAGTTTTTCGCTTGCTCAATCGGGGCATTGCGTACGATATCTAATGAACCTATGGGGTTGCGTTCAGCGTAACGGCTACCGTGGTAACGTAATTTTTCTAAACTATCGTTGATGCGATAGCCCATCCCTTGGCGTAAACGCCATTCTTCGATAATCACTGGACGTTCTTTTTCAAAAGCATCTTGGTCAAATGTCATATTTGACGCCCAATCTGCCATTACTTGTAAGCCAATGGCAACTTGTGCTGTCGAGGCTTCTGGTAGTGATAATTTATATAGCGTGGAATTTAAACTGGTGATCGCATTAACATGACTACCAAGTTTTAACCCTTGGTGCTCAAGCTGCTTGAAACCGGTCGTGCCCGGGAAGTGTTTGGTGCCTTTAAAGGCCATATGTTCAGTAAAGTGCGCAAGGCCAAGCTGCTGTTCATTTTCTTGTAATGAGCCACTGCCGACTAATAAACGCAGCTCAACGCCCGGTTGATTACGTTGTAGAAGGTAAACTTGCAGTCCATTCTCAAGCTGATAGTGCTGAAGGTCATTGCGCACTGGTAAGCGGTTGTTTGAGGTTGGGGTGGTGGATACACAACCGATAACCGTTAGGCTGGCTATTATGGTGAGGGCTATTTTATGAAGCATATTCAGGTGTTCCTGTATTCAAAAGGTCTTTACTCACAGGTTCGGTGAGATGCAGTTGTTGTTCTGCAAACTGAGCAACAAAGCTTTGATGGCTTACTAAGACAATGGCACTGTCATGCAACTCTGCTTTTAATAGGGCGATTAGCTCTAAAGCACTGTTCTCATCAAGGGCCGAGGTTGTTTCATCTAATAAAAGTAGTTTTGGTCGGTTGAGCAATAAACGCGCAAACATAATCCGCTGTTGTTCCCCACCAGATAAACGGTTATTCCAATCGGTTTCGAGTGCTAGTTGATGATGCAGTTTTTCTAAGCCAACTAAAGTTAACGCATATTGAAAATCTTGCTGACTGAATTGAGATGTCGTTTTAGGGTAAGCCAGTAGGTTATCCAAACGACTTATGGGCAGATAAAGGCGCTGTGGAACCCACATAACTTGCTCTGTTCGGGTAATGGTACCGTTAAAAAATGGCCAATGTCCGCTAAGTGTACGTAATAAAGTCGATTTACCAATACCGGAACGACCACTAATCAAGGTTAATTCGCCTTGCTTGGCAGTTATATTCACAGAATTAATTAAGCAGCGGTTGTCTGCGGTAGAAACTGATAATTTAGCCTGCAGTGGTGGCGATTTTTCGTCGAGAGTCACTATAGCCTTGTTATCGTTTTCCAATAAAACAACAAAATTATATAAACGGGAGACCGTTGCCTGCCATGCTGCGATTTCTTTATAGGCAAAAATAAACCAACCGAGTGAAGTGGCAACACTGGTAAACGCTTGGCGTAGCTGCATTAAGCCACCCAACATAATTTCACCCGCAAGGAATTTAGGAAGAGCGAGTAATACAGGTGCTAAAGCGGTGACTTGTTGATAACCAACAGTGTAGAAAGATAAGTTTCGTTCGCAGCGGATCAGGCGGTTCCAGTTACTAATAATTTCACCAAAGCGCCCCATCAGTTCTTTTCTATCTTGGGTCTCACCACGTTGCCCTGCGATGGCATCGCCATGTTGGCGACAATTAATTAATGCACTACGGTAATCGGCTTCACGGCGTTGTTTATCCATATGTAAACGGCGTAGTGGAAAACCAATCCATTGAGTAAGCGCGATACCAATTAGGGTATAAATAATACATGCCCAGAACATATAGCCGGGTAGGGTCCAGTCGCTATCGGCAAAATTAAACGATAGGCTGCCAGACAATGTCCAAAGAATCGCAGCAAATGAAATCAGCGTTAACATTGAGTGGAGGAATGTCACCACTAAATTTAATGTTGATTCAATCAGTAAACGAATATCTTCGGCGATACGTTGGTCTGGGTTATCGGGCTCTTGGGATGTTAGTCTTAGTAGGTAGTGTTTACTGTTCGGTGACAACCAACGGCTAAGTACTTGCTCGGTCATGCCTTTGCGCCAACGGATAATTAACATTTGCTTTAGGTAGTTACCCATCACGACGACAAAAATTAGTCCACTGACTAAGATCACGAAGTATTGCAATAAACCATACAGCGCTTGGCCGTCGAGTTTTTGTAGGGCGTTATAAAAGTCCCCATTCCACATATTCATTTTGACGTTGAACCAAACTGAGGACAGTGTGAGCCCAAGTGAGGCAAACAGGAGTATCCAGCACAAAAGGGCAGCACGCTGCCCCCAAAAAGGTTTAACTAAATAGAAAAATTGTTTCAGTGTCTTCATGACGTTTTATTCATTTGTTGTTTTAATTTAATGATTAATATTGTGTTAATTGCTCACATTGCAGCTATGACTTAAAAATCATAATTCACTTGTAACCAGAATTGACGACCCGGATCATAGGCTTTAATGACACGGTTATCGTATGTAAAGCGATCTGATATATTTCTATTATTCAATACGTTGTTGACTTCAACTGAAACGCCAAAACCGTAAGCGAAGTCAGGTTTCCAGCCTAGACGAGTATCCCATGTGTATTTACTTGCGAAGTGTTGTTTGGTGTATTTACGAACTTGACCATATTCAGGGTCAAAATCGTACGCATTGTCATAGCGAACGGCTTGAGAGCGAGCTCCCCACCATTGCAGCCGGTTGTACCAAGTGACGTCGTAGTCATCCCAAACACTGGTCATCTCTAGATTAAGTTTAATTGGTGAGTTAAAACTGGTAGACGGTAATTTTGATGCATCGATAATTTTGCCGTTGTAAGAGACTTTATCGAGGTTAACGCGATTGCTAGGGTCATATGAGCTGTAACCCGCATCTTTTGGCGTATTACTTTCTGTTTGCTGCCATGTGAAAGACGCTGTCATAACATGAGACGCATCAGCCCATTCCCAAGGTTGGCTATTATTAACGGAAAGGGTTACGGTGTCGTGTGAGCTGCGACCGCCATTATCAAAAGTACGGATACTGCGTGTATTTGGATCTCGGGGATTGTCATACTTGGTACGGTTTCTGACTTCATCATAACCTTCACGATGCACATATTGTAAACGCCATGTGGTGGATAAAATATCTTGTTGTAATGCAAGAGTAAGTTCATCGTTATACGGTGTTTTTAATGATTCCAGCCCCTCATAATCTTTTTGGTTATCCCAATCATTTTTGTTTGGATTTAGAGAACAAGCCATTGATTCGCTATATGCCATACAGTTTTGCATACCGTCATTCTGTGCACCATATAGCGCATAAGTCAGCATTGAGCGGCCATAATAACGGTTAGCTCCCGCAATAATTTGGGTTTTGCCATCCCCAAAGACATCGTAAATCCCACTTAAACGAGGAGCAATATTGGTACGGTTTACAAAATCATCACGATCGAGACGAACTCCAGGACGTAGCGTTAATTTGCCATATTGAATACTGTCATCAAGAAAAATGGCATAGTTGGTATAATCTGCAGAATATGAGCCTTGGCGGAAACGCGTTATGTTGCTAAGGTACCCTGAGTACATGTTGTCTAGCCCAATCTCTCCGGTATAGGTATAACGGAAATAATCACGATCTCGGACATAAGTCCCTTTGGTATAATTCGCCTCAGCCCCTAAAGTGGAAGTATGAATTAAACCTAAAGCATCTTCTTTAGGATCAAAGCGCATCACGGTTTTTAAGCCGTGAGTTTTTTGTTTTGATTCCAAGTCTCCTAAACCGCCACTGTTTTGTTCAACCATGTTCCAGTTGTCATCGAATGCACGTATTGTTAGAGAGTATTTTTGATCATTTTTACGATCATCTTTCAGGTCTTGTGTACTTGCGGTAACTTCAAGCTGGCCGAGGTCAAATTTTTGTTTGTACACAGCAGTGAAGCCAAGCCCATCATGGGTTGAGTCATATCCTGAATTGGCAATCGTTGATGAAAAGAGGCGGCTATCGTAATTAGCATAATTGGCAGACAAATCTAATGAACTCTTCTCTGATAAATCTATCGAATATTTTAAAAAGTAGTTATCAGAGATACGGCGCTGGTTTTTTTTACCGTAAAAACCGTCAAAAGGTACGATTTGGTTATTTTCAAGCACATAAGCTTCACCACCAACGACAGTCATTGGAATAGTAGAACTACGGCGAGAGGCAGAAAATACGATACCTGAATTATCGGTTACACCCGCTTCAAACCAGCCACCAAAGTCACTTTTATCATAGCGATTTTGGAAACGAGCAGGATTGGATGTGTCATTTTTTGATGTATCAATACCTTGAGTGGAATCGTGGAAAAGGTTGTTCCAACCGGAGCGGGTTAAGCGATAATACGCGTGAGCGCTATTTTCCCCTTGCCAGCGGCGGCTATTTACTTCTACCGTTCCCCCCGTAAATCCACCAAATTCGACAGGAATGTTATTGTCATACACCGTCATACTGTCGATAAGACGGCTATCGATGTAGATCCCTTGGTCGCTACTGCTCAAACGGGTTGAGGTTTCACCAAGACCATTGTCCGCGGGGTCAAAATCGTTGTTAAAGCTTACTCCATCAAGGCGATAGGCGTTTTGGTAGCTGCTTGAGCCGTGGATTGAGATACGGGAAGGTTTGATTTCCCCTTGGTTCATTGAATTACTGTCATTGTTGGCAAATTGCACTGCTGGATTAGTCTTCATTAAATCGGTGATATTGCCATCGCCCGTATTTTTTTGGCTAATTTCTTCAGAAGTCACATATTGTGGTGCTGACATAACATCGGTCGCAGGGTGGTTTTGTATCACACCAGACACTTGGGTTTCCGGTAAAACCAATGTGCCTTGGTTTAAATTCTGCTGGTGGATAACAAAAACACCATTTTCATTGACAAGTTCTAAGCCGCTACCGATAAGTATTTTTTGTAATGCGGTTTGTGCGGAGTAGTTGCCCGATAATGCAGGTGCTCGTAGGCCATTAAGTTGGCTCTTATCATATAGCAACTGGATTTGCCCTTGGCGGCTAATTTCAGCAACAGACTTAGCAAGGGGTTGCTCTGGCAAAGAGAAGGTAAGTTCTTGCGCAGAAGCTGATTGACAAACAATGGCACTACTCACCGCGACAGCAAGAGCGAGCGGCCTTAACCGGCTTTGAGTAAACTGAATTGACATAGATATCCCTTATTCTTAAGCTGCACAAAAAGTGTGCGAAAAATGCGTCATTAAAAGAATGACTACTTAAGAAGAGGGTGAAATGAGAATTATCCTCACCTGCAAATGAAAATATTTTTCATTTATTTTTTTTTATTCTGAATAATCAATATGTTATTTTTATCTTGATACACGACTTGTACGGGTAATAATGATGGGAGAGCTTGAAAGAACTGTTCAGGGTGGCGCAAATTAATACGACCAGAGATTTTACTCTTGGCTAAACTTGCTGGCGAAAGCTCGACATGGGCTGACGAATAGCCACTTAATTCATCAAGTACCTCAGATAGCGGTTTATCGACAAATACTAATTCACCAAAACGCCAGCGGGCCACTTCTAACGCGTCAATATGTTGGCGCGTAATTTGGCTATTTGGCGTAGGGCTAACGGCGCTATCCCCCGCCAGTAAAAAAATAGGCTGGCCATTGTCAGTATTTTCAAAGCTGACAATGCCTTGGCTAACATTCACTGAAACTTGCTGTGCGACTTTATTGACTTCAAATTCAGTGCCAACGACTTGAATGCGTCTTTTATCCGCTTGGATAATGAATGGGCGGTAAGGGTTTGATTTTACTTTAAAATAAACGTTTCCCTTTTCAAGTAAAATATTACGGACTGGGGTTTCGTAGGCCACATGAATACGGGTATTACGGTTAAGAAATAACTGGGAGCCATCTGGTAATGTGACTTCTTTAGGGGAGTCTGTAGCGACTAAAGTCATGTTATTAAGTAACATTGAAGGCAGGTGGCTGTAGGGTAAGAATAGAACAGCAGCAATAAAAAAAGCCGCTAAGGTATTCCCCAAAGGGCGCCAAAGGCGAAAAAAGGGGCGTTTTTTCTCTGTAAATTCGACACTGGCAGGGCGGGGGAGCATGTCAAACTCCCGCCAAACAGCGGCAATCGCATCATAAGCTTTGGCATGTTCAGACGAAGCCGCGAGCCATTGCTTAAATTGCTCGGTTTCAAGTGCGCTGATGCGTTGGCTGTGCATGCGAGTAAACCACAGCGCCGCTTCCTCATCAATACGGTTTGCATCATCTGATGTTTGCAAAGAATTATGTGTCATTACGGGTTATTGCCCTGATTATCAAGGTGTTTTTTACAATGAACTAGTGCTGCCGCAATATGTTTTTCCACCATACTGATTGAAATTTCCATTCGCTCAGCAATCTCACTTTGAGATAACCCATCAAAACGATAAAGTAAAAAAGCTTCTCGTCGGCGAGGGGGTAATGTTTCGAGAGCGTCACTTAACAGCTGGATACGTTGCTGATGTTCCAGAATTTCACTGGGATCAGCTTGCCTTTGTTCAAGATTGAATTCATGTATGACTTCATCAATGGGGGTTTCTGATGTCGTTTGACGTTGGTTGCGTCGCCAGTGATCAATTAAAACATGATTAGCAATTTTAAATAGGTAAGCTCGGCTCTCTTTTACTGGTGTTTTTTCTTTGCGATTAAGCCATAGTGTAAACACATCCTGTGATAAATCATCAGCATCATTGCTGTTATCTAGCCGATTGCGGAAAAAGCGCACAAGCTGGCTATATGTTGACTGATATGCTCCGCTAATTTTGCGGGCAAGGGATTTATCAATAGTCATTTTGCTGGTGTTAATATCATAAAATGCACAAACAAGGAGTGGGGACCGATGAATTGTGCTGATTAATAATCTGCTCAGATTACTTTTGTAATTAAATCAATGGGTTATTTTTCAGACTGTGTTTTTACTAATAATAATGAATATCATTTTTGTTTGTATTATGCCTATAATTAACAAAAAATAAAGTCGTGAGGCAGAATATGAGCAGTATGACGGGCAAGTTCGAGCGCCCGATTTTCCGTCCACTGGGCGGTTTGTTTTTAAGTTGTCTTTTCCATGGAACACTGGCAGTCATTTTCATCGGATGGTTTACTACTTCAATCCCGAAAACAGGGGTATTGCCACCTGCAATTTCACTACAACTCGGGGTATACCAGTTAGAGCAGCAGGCTGAGCCTGAGGTTAACCATGCGCCAAAGCAGCAAGTCACAACGCATGAAGAAGTCTTGCCAGAGGTAGTTGAAAAAACGGAAAAATTACCAGAAACTGCCATCGTAGATAATGGGACGTTAACCAAAGTTAGTGAGAAAAAGCGCCCACCGAAAAAGAAAACAGTACAAGAGAAAAAAGTGCTTGAAGAGGTTCCTACTGCAGATCAAGAGTCTACAGTAACCTCTGCTCCCGCGTCGGGGAGTGAAGCGAGTAGTCGGGCAAATTTTTCCAGTAATGCCTCTGCTGCACTAAGCGGTCACCAAGGCTGGCAGAGTGAAGTCCATCAGCGTATTGCAAAGTCAAAACGTTACCCACGTGCGGCCCTGCGTTTCCGTTCAACTGGGGTTTCTCAGGTAAAAGTGGTTGTGGACAGTAAAGGTGAGGTTATTACTGCCAGTTTATTTAATTCATCGGGAACTAAAATATTGGACAAAGAAGCCTTAGCCACAATTTCACGTGCAGCACCTTTCCCTATGCCACCAGAAACACTGTTGGTGGATGGGCGAGTCGAATTTGTTGCACCAATCGTGTTTGATACTACTTCGATTTAAAATTAACAGTTATTTATCGGCCTGAGGAGGCTTGCTTTTGGGGGCAGGCCGCTTTGGACGGTATGGCCTAGGTTCTTTTTTTCGTCTCAGACGGGCTGGTTTAGGTTTTATTGTTGTTTTGCTAGTAAGGTCATCAGGTTCGTTTTCTTCAGGGTTATCTTCAGTATTTACCACTAATGGCGGCGGCTGTTTGTGGCCTTTCTTTTTCTTTAAACGCAATAAGGTATTGGCTAAAACAAAACCGATACATAAAGCGAACAGAATAAAAATCCTTAATACATTCGTACTGTTATCTGCTTGCTGAATTTCAGCAGAAAGTAACTCGGTATCGATAGTTAAACGCAAATAGCCCTTTGGCTCTTTTGCCCCTTGGATTGGTACAACTAATTGATATTGAAAGTTTTGTAGTGATGAGTTGCCATCGATGGCTAGCCGTTCTTTTACGGTGGCAGGTTCGCCGACTTGTGTCACAAGAACGCCATTGGCAGTGTAGATGCTGGCATCTAAAATATACTTATCTTTTGCAATGTTATTTAAATTGGCATTAATTCGGTCTAAATTAAAATCTTTGCTGCCGGGGACAATATAATCGGATAAGCTGAAAGCGACTTGTTCTGCGAGCACGTAGGTCAATTGTTTAAACTGTTCAATTCGGTTTTGGTTTTGGCTATTACCCAAATATGAAACACCATGCATAAGTAAGGTTACCAGCGCAATGCAGATAACAATAATGACTGTTTTATGTAGCCTAAAAGTTTGTTTCATTTGGTTAGTTGATGCTCTTTGTCAGTATATCCGTCATACTTCAGGTTATCGTATTGTTAGCGGCACTTCACTACCTAAAATGAGTGATTTAAGGTATAAATTGCAGCGGTATATAAGATTTAAATAGTATACATAGTTAATCGGCGCAAAAACTAAGGCGTTGGCGTTAAGTATAGTGGCTTCGTTCGGCTACTCGCAACTCATCATTAAAATAAAGATTACATCGATTACAGGAGCTAATTTTCATGTCAACGAGTTTGACCTATTGTTATTTACCCGACGAGATCCAAAAATGGCCCGGTTTGCCACTTTCTTTGAGTGGTGAAGAAGTGATGCCTCTGGATTACCGTGCAGGTGACAGTGGGTGGCTACTATATGGCCGTGGATTAGATAAAGCTAGGATCAGTAATTTCCAACAGCGATTAGGGATCGCGATTGTGATTGTGTCCTCATGGCGTATTGATGATTACCAAGTTGTCAGAATCGCTGGGAGTATTACCCCTAGGATTAAAAAGCTCGCTGATGAATGTTTATTAGATGTGGTGCCGCTAGGGCAAATTCCACGTTTGCGTTCACCAGGTCTGTTATTGATGGATATGGACTCAACTGCCATTCAAATTGAATGTATTGATGAAATTGCTCGTTTAGCCGGTGTTGGTGAGCAAGTCGCAGAGGTGACAGAGCGTGCAATGCAAGGGGAGCTAGATTTTACCGAAAGCTTGCGCGCACGCGTTAGCTTATTAGAAGGTGCAGATGCGTCAATTCTTGACCAAGTATTGGAAACATTGCCTTTGATGCCAGGGTTGACTAATTTGGTGCGTAAACTTCAAGCCATGAATTGGCATATTGCGATAGCTTCTGGTGGGTTCACTTTCTTTGCTAATGATTTGCAGCAGCGGTTAAAACTCGCAGCCGCAGTTGCTAACCAGCTCGAAGTTAAAAATGGCAAACTGACTGGTAAAGTCAAAGGGCCAATAGTCGATGCAAAATATAAAGCCCAAACGTTGGTCAAACTAGCTGAAAAACTGGAAATACCTATCGAACAAACAGTGGCAATCGGCGACGGGGCAAATGACTTGAAGATGATCCGTAAAGCAGGGCTGGGTATTGCATATCATGCGAAACCAAAGGTGTATGCAAGGGCGAAGGTGGCTATTCGTCACGCGGATCTCATGGGGGTGATGTGTGTGTTGAGCGGGGGCTTGAAGCACGAGGAACGCTAAATATTCGTTATATTTCGTGCTGTGGCGGTGTTGGCTGCACTCGGCTGCTTGGGTCACATACTTTTGTATGCTCCCCAAGACATCCTCTTTTGCCGCCTAGCCACAACCCGAACTATTTTGAATATTGATATCGATATTTTATGGTTTGCGCTGTAGTGGTGTTGGCCGCGCTCGCTAACCCTAGTCACATACTGATGTATGCTCCTAGGGCTTAGCTTTACTTGCCGCCTTGCTACAACACAACCCATTTTGAATATCAAAAATATTCGTTATATTTCGTGCTGTGGCGGTGTTGGCTGCGCTCGGCTGCTTGGGTCACATACTTTTGTATGCTCCCCAAGACATCCTCTTTTGCCGCCTAGCCACAACCCGAACTATTTTGAATATTGGTATCTATATTTTATGGTTTGTGCTGTGGCGGTGTTGGCTGCACTCGGCTGCTTGGGTCACATACTTTTGTATGCTCCCCAAGACATCCTCTTTTGCCGCCTAGCCACAACCCGAACTATTTTGAATATTGGTATCTATATTTTATGGTTTGTGAGATAGCAATAATCTAAAACTAAGTTAATTATCAAGAGGAGTTTGCTGTGGCGAAAGGGGTAAAAAGGGCGTTTGTCTGTAATGAATGCGGGGCGGATTATCCACGTTGGCAAGGGCAGTGTAGTGCTTGCCATGCATGGAATACCATTACAGAAGTGCGTCTGGCCTCAACAAGCTCTTCATCACGTAATGACCGTTTAACGGGCTATGCAGGGAATGCGGCTGGGGTAAGTAAGGTTCAGAAATTATCTGAAATCAGCCTCGAAGAACTTCCTCGTTTTACTACAGGTTTTAAAGAATTTGATAGGGTGCTAGGCGGAGGCGTTGTGCCGGGTAGTGCCATTTTAATTGGCGGGAACCCGGGGGCGGGTAAAAGTACATTATTGCTACAAACCATGTGCTTGCTTTCACGTGAAATGAAAACCCTCTATGTCACTGGGGAAGAGTCATTGCAACAAGTGGCGATGCGTGCGCATCGACTTGGTTTGCCAACAGATTCGCTCAATATGCTATCCGAAACCAGTATTGAACAAATTTGTTTAACCGCGGAACAAGAACAGCCGAAACTAATGGTAATAGACTCCATCCAAGTGATGCATATGGCCGATATCCAATCATCACCGGGCAGTGTGGCGCAAGTTCGTGAAACAGCCGCGTATCTGACTCGCTTTGCGAAAACCCGCGGTGTTGCGATTATTATGGTAGGCCATGTCACAAAGGATGGTTCACTTGCGGGGCCAAAAGTCCTTGAGCACTGTATTGACTGTTCTATCATGCTTGATGGTGATGCCGATAACCGTTTTCGCACGTTACGTAGCCATAAAAACCGTTTTGGTGCCGTTAATGAACTCGGGGTATTTGCTATGACGGAGCAAGGGCTTAAAGAGGTCAATAACCCATCGGCAATTTTCTTAAGTCGTGGTGATGAAGTGACCTCTGGCAGTTCCGTTATGGTGGTCTGGGAAGGAACGAGGCCATTGCTGGTGGAGATCCAAGCCCTAGTTGACCATTCGATGATGTCTAATCCACGTCGGGTTGCTGTCGGGCTTGAACAAAACCGCTTAGCAATTTTGCTGGCCGTGTTGCACCGTCATGGTGGCTTACAAATGTCGGACCAAGATGTTTTTGTGAATGTGGTGGGTGGCGTCAAAGTGACTGAGACCAGTGCTGATTTGGCGTTATTGCTTTCTTTAGTTTCAAGTTTTCGAGACCGGCCGTTACCTAGGGATCTTGTGGTGTTTGGCGAAGTTGGGCTAGCAGGGGAAATCCGTCCGGTTCCAAGCGGGCAAGAGCGTATCTCTGAGGCGGCAAAACACGGTTTTAAACGTGCGATTGTGCCTCATGCTAATATGCCCAAAAAATCGCCGCCAGACATGAAAGTCTACGGGGTGAAAAAGTTGGCGGATGCGCTCAGCATTTTAGATGAGCTATAACGCTTATTACTAAGAGTAAAAAGGAAAATAAATGGCTGAATTTGACTATCTTAAAAACGCAATCAAACGAGCGGGTTACACTCTCCAGCAAGTGGCTGATGCGACAGATATGACCAAAGGCTACCTCAGCCAGTTGATAAACGATAAAATCAAGAGCCCAAGTGCCCAAAAAATAGCGGCTCTTCATCGTTTTTTAGGCCTTGAATATCCCAATAAGCAAAAAACGATCGGCGTGGTGTTTGGCAAATTTTACCCATTACACACAGGGCATATTTATTTGATCCAACGTGCTTGCAGCCAAGTGGATGAACTGCATGTAATCCTTTGCCATGATGAACCTCGTGATAAAGACCTGTTTATTAATAGTTCAATGTCACAACAACCAACTGTCAGTGACCGGCTGCGTTGGTTACTGCAAACCTTTAAATATCAAAAAAACATTCACATTCATTCATTTGATGAAAATGGTATAGAGCCTTATCCACACGGCTGGGAAGTGTGGAGCGATGGTATGAAAGGCTTTTTGAAAAAGCACAATATCCACCCTAGTTTTATTTATTCAGGGGAGGCAAACGATGCTCCTCGCTACAAAAAATATTTAGGTATTGAAACTGTTTTGGTTGACCCTGAGCGCACCTTTATGAATATCAGTGGTAACCAAATTCGTCAGGCACCGTTTCGCTATTGGGATTACATTCCAACGGAAGTTAAACCTTTCTTTGTCCGGAAGGTGGCGATTTTAGGAGGCGAATCAAGTGGGAAATCTACCTTAGTTAACAAATTAGCCAACATTTTTAATACCAGTAGTGCATGGGAGTATGGGCGCGATTATGTTTTTAGCCATTTAGGTGGTGACGAAATGGCATTGCAATATTCAGATTACGATAAAATCGCCTTGGGTCATGCGCAATATATTGATTTTGCAGTAAAATATGCCAATAAAGTGGCGTTTATTGATACGGACTTTGTGACAACGCAAGCCTTCTGTTTACGCTATGAAGGCAAAGAGCATCCATTCGTTCAGGCACTGATCGATGAATACCGATTTGATTTGGTGATAGTACTGGAAAATAACACGCCGTGGGTGGCTGATGGTTTAAGAAGTTTAGGAAGCGATAAAGACCGCAAAGCTTTCCAAAACTTACTCATTGAAATGCTTAAGAAAAATAATATTGAGTTTGTACGTGTAGAGTCCTCTGATTACGATACGCGTTTCTTAGAATGCGTAACCCTCGTTCAGCAGTTATTGATGTTGGATGACTTATAAATAAAGTCACCCAATAAAAAACGGCATCGAATGATGCCGTTTTGATTCTATCTATATGATATCGATCCCTTAAATAATTTGAATTATAGGTAGGCGGCAAGAGAGTGAGTCCCTAGGAGCATACACCAGTATGTGACTAGGTCTCACAAAAGCAGCCAACACCGCTATAATTCTAAATTATGACAAGGATTATTTGGTCATACGCTTATACTTCATACGATGTGGCTGCAGCGCTTCGGCACCTAATGTGCGTTTCTTGTAATCTTCATATTCAGAGAAGTTACCTTCGAAGAAGCTGATATTCCCTTCATCTTGATAATCAATGATATGTGTTGCAATACGGTCAAGGAACCAACGGTCATGGGAAATAACCATTGCGCAGCCTGGGAACTCTAATAGGGCGTTTTCCAACGCACGTAAAGTTTCTACGTCGAGGTCGTTGGTTGGTTCATCGAGTAGCAAGACGTTACCGCCCACTTGCAGTAGTTTAGCTAAGTGTAAACGACCACGTTCACCACCAGATAACTCACCGACGCGCTTACCTTGGTCAATGCCTTTAAAGTTAAAGCGGCCAACATAAGCACGGCTAGGAATTTCAAAGTTACCGATACGCATGATGTCCTGACCGTTAGAAATCTCTTCCCAAACAGTTTTGCTGTCATCCATGGAATCACGGAACTGATCAACAGAGGCAATCTTCACGGTTTCACCAACAGTGATGGAGCCAGAATCAGGCTGTTCTTGCCCTGAAATCATCCGAAATAGTGTTGATTTACCCGCACCGTTCGGCCCGATAATCCCAACAATTGCCCCTTTAGGAATGGAGAAGCTCAGGTTATCAATCAGAACGCGGTCGCCATATGATTTGCTTAGGTTTTCAACATCAATAACCTTATCACCTAAACGTGGACCTGGTGGAATAAATAGCTCACTGGTCTCGTTACGTTTTTGATATTCAACGTTATTAAGTTCTTCAAAACGCGCCAGACGCGCTTTCCCTTTCGATTGGCGGCCTTTAGGGTTTTGACGTATCCACTCAAGCTCTTTCTCGATAGACTTACGGCGAGCCGCTTCAGTTGAGGCCTCTTGGGCTAAACGAGCATCTTTTTGCTCAAGCCAAGAAGAATAGTTACCTTCCCAAGGAATGCCCTCACCACGGTCAAGCTCAAGGATCCAACCTGCTACGTTATCAAGGAAGTAACGGTCATGCGTGATAGCTACGACGGTACCTTCATAGTCGTGTAAGAAGCGCTCTAACCACGCCACAGACTCTGCGTCTAAGTGGTTGGTTGGCTCATCGAGTAACAGCATATCTGGTTTTTCTAGCAGCAGGCGGCAAATCGCCACTCGGCGGCGCTCCCCCCCAGATAGATTCTCTATTTTTGCATCCCAAGGGGGAAGACGTAATGCATCAGCAGCACGTTCTAGTTGGTTATCAAGGTTGTGGCCATCTTGCGCAGAAATAATGGCTTCTAACTCGCCTTGTTCTTTGGCCAGTTTATCAAAATCCGCGCCTTCTTCTGCATAAGCCGCATAGACTTCATCTAAGCGGGTCAATGCACGTTTAACCTCACCAACGGCCTCTTCAACGGCTTCACGCACTGTGTGTTCAAGGTTGAGTTTTGGTTCTTGTGGTAGGTAACCAATTTTTAGACCTGGTTGAGGACGCGCTTCACCCTCGATATCGGTATCAATACCTGCCATGATACGCAGTAATGTTGATTTACCCGCCCCGTTTAGACCTAAAACACCGATCTTAGCCCCCGGAAAGAAGCTCAGAGAGATATTTTTTAAAATATGACGTTTCGGTGGAACAATTTTTCCAACCCGATACATACTATAAACGTATTGAGCCAATTTATTTACCTTTTGATTTATAAAGGGAACTTTAGTTTTTTAGTTTATTTTGCTTTAACAAGCTTAGGCTGAAAAGCATTTAATAAACAGCCATATAATTTTCTAGAACTATACCTGAACATCAGGAGATCATCCATCCCTCCCTCTCAGTGAGACAAGCTTGATGACTTTCTATTATCAACTCATGGGGATGTAGTGATGTGATGCGCTATACAGGGAGTTACCCATGATAAAAAGTTTTAAACATAAAGGAATTTAATACTTTTTTAAAATGGGCGTTACGTCAGGTATTTAATCGAAACACATAACAAAATTACGAATACAACTGATTGCGCTGAATATTGCCGAGGGGCAAAGACTTTAAATCATTCATAAAGTGGCTGATACGTAAAAGACTGTAAAGTCGAAATAATCAAGAACTCTCCGCTGTTACTAAATAAAAACTTTCGGTAGCATTCATAGTATTGATATATGCTTAATATACCCGTAATCCTTCAAGTTGCAGTGGTGTTAACTGCGCTCAGCTAGCCGAGTCACATAGTTTATCTATGCTCTCTGTCTATCTTCGCTTGTCGCCTACCTACAACTCGAATTATTTGGGATATGTGTATATATAGGTTAAGGTTTTCCCTGTAGTTTGACTTTAGTTTAGCGATGGAGCGAGTGAATATGAAAGGTTGGTTAGCGGCAGTACCAGTAACAATGTTGCTGGTTTCCAGCACCGTATGGGCTGATTCCTTACAAGCGCAGCGGGAGCGCTATCAGGCAATTAAGGTTGCATGGGATGCCAATAAAATGGATGAAGTCGAGCGCTTACTGCCGACCTTGCATGATTATCCACTTTACCCTTATCTTGCTTATCGTGAGCTAACTCAAGACTTAGATATTGTATCACCTCGCCAAGTTCAGGAATTTATTAACACTTACCCGACGCTACCTGTCGCAAAAAATTTAAAAACTCGCTTTGTTAATGAATTAGCACGCCGCCAAGAATGGAAATCATTGTTGGAATTTAGTCCTGAAGCTCCAAAGCCGGCTGAAGCACAATGTAATTTTTATTTTGCAAATTGGGCAGTAGGTAACAAGCAAGTTGCTTGGCAAGGTGCAGAGAAAGCGTGGTTAAACGGCCGTTCTATGCCATCAGCGTGTGATAAGCTTTTCAATGAATGGGAAAAAGAAGGTTATTTAACCCCTGAAATGACCCTTGAGCGTATTAGTTTGGCAATTAAAGAAGGGAATACTTCGATTGCGAGCTATTTGGCTAAACGTTTACCACCGAGTTATAAAACGATAGGCGATGCGCTGATTAAACTACAAAATGACCCAGCGTCTGTTGTCACTTTTGCTAAAACAGTAACTCCTACCGACTTTACTCGCCAAGCCACGACAGCAGGCTTTAGCCGCTATGCACGTCAATCCCCAGATGCAGCTCGTGCAGTATTAAATACGGTAAGTTCTGCACAAAAAATGAATATGACAGAAAGCCAAGCGCTTAAAGATAGTATCGCATGGCAATATATGGGGGATGTCACGCCAGAACAGGCGCAATGGCGCGATGAAACTATTCAGGAAAGTCATTCATCATCATTGAAAGAACGCCGAGTCCGCCTTGCTTTAGGGGCAGGGGATAAAACCGGAGTAGCCGCGTGGCTGAGGCAATTACCTGCTGATGTGAAAAATAAAGAAGAATGGCAATACTGGCAGGCTATTACGCTCATTGATGCGGGTAAGAAAGCCGAGGGTGAAGCAAAGCTTCGTGAATTAACCAAGAAACGTGGTTTTTACCCAATGGTTGCTGCGCAGGTTTTAAATATTGAATACCCTGTCTATGTCAATACTGCCGCTAAGCCTGATGCCAGTATTAATCAGTTACCTGAAGTGCAACGCGTGCGTGAGTTAATGTACTGGGAACTGGAAAATCTTGCGCGTTCTGAATGGGTTAGCTTAGTGGCTTCTCTCCCTGCTAATCAACAAGAACAGCTTGCGCGTTATGCATTTGATAACAAGTGGCCCGATCTTAGCGTTCAAGCTACGATCACAGCAAAATTGTGGGATCACTTGGAAGAGCGCTTCCCATTGGCGTGGGATAAAGAATTTAGCCTCTATACAAAATCAAAAGATATTCCAAAGAGTTATGCCATGGCAATTGCTCGCCAAGAAAGCGCTTGGAACCCACAAGCACGCTCACCCGTAGGGGCTACAGGTTTAATGCAGTTAATGCCAGCAACAGCGAAACATACCGCTAAAAAGCAAGGTATTAATTATGTGAATACGAGTCAGTTGACTAATCCAACTACCAATATCGAGTTGGGAACTGCCTATCTTGAAGATGTATACCAGCAGTTTGGAAATAACCGTATTTTAGCCAGCGCAGCCTATAATGCAGGCCCTTCAAGGGTAACTCGTTGGTTAGGTAATAGTGGCGGACGCATTGATGCAATTGCATTTGTTGAAAGTATTCCGTTTTCTGAAACCCGTGGTTATGTGAAAAACGTTTTATCCTATGACTTGTTTTATCGCCATTTTATGGGGCAAAAAGGTATGAAGATTTTGCTTCCTAATGAATGGAATATGAAATACTAAAGATACTCTTCATATTTCGAATTGTAGGGGTGTTGGCTACGTTTGCTAACCCTAGTCACATACTTGTGTATGCTCCTAGGGCTTAGCATCACTTGCCTCCTACCTACAATCCGAACTATTTTGAGTATTCATATTTTTTATATTTCGTTTTATTGGGGCTTCGTGTTACATACAGGTGTATGCTCCCCGAGCTATCCTCGCTGATCGCCTTGCTACAGTACGAATGCTTTAGCGTATAACTCACATTATTTGGCATCTTGGCAATCGCTTTGTGTTTGGTTGATGATTTCTAATAAGAGTGTGTTATTATCTGTACTAGTTAAATAGTATGGATGGATAGACGATGACAGCAAATCAACAATATGACCCGGCTTTGACCGCGGATGAGAACGCTGACTGGCTGCGCTTTGTGAATTTATTACAATTGGCATTTGAACAAGATATCCATTTGCCAGTTCTTCAGTTATTACTTACGCCAGATGAGCGTACAGCCTTATCGACCCGAGTTAAAATAGTGCAAGAGCTAATGCGCGGCGAAATGAGCCAAAGAGAACTTAAAAATGAACTCGGAGTGGGGATAGCGACCATAACGCGAGGTTCGAATAGTTTAAAATCGGCTCCATTGGATGTGAAGGCTTGGCTCGAGTCTCAACTTCTCTAAAATACTCTTCATATTTCAAATTGTAGGGGTGTTGGCTGCGCTTGCTAACCCTAGTCACATACTTATGTATGCTCCTAGGGCTTAGCGCGACTTGCCGCCTACCTACAATTCGAACTATTTTGAGTATTGGCATTTATCTATTTTAAAATTGTAGGGGTGTTAGCTGCATTTGCTAACCCTAGTCACATACTTATGTATGCTCCTAGGGCTTAGCGCAACTTGCCGCCTACCTACAATTCGAACTATTTTGAGTATTGGCATTTATCTATTTTAAAATTGTAGGGGTGTTAGCTGCATTTGCTAACCCTAGCCACATACTTATGTATGCTCCTAGGGCTTAGCGCGACTTGCCGCCTACCTACAATTCGAACTATTTTGAGTATTGGCATTTATCTATTTTAAAATTGTAGGGGTGTTAGTTGCATTTGCTAACCCTAGCCACATACTTATGTATGCTCCTAGGGCTTAGTGCGACTTGCCGCCTACCTACAATTCGAACTATTTTGAGTATTGGCATTTATCTATTTTTAAAACAAATAGACACAAAAAAAGTATGGTTTCCCATACTTTAGTGTGAAAAGCGTGATGTTTAATCGCACATGCAATTTTAATTATTTTAAGTATAATTAGTCTTCTACTTGGTTTAGCTCTTTATAAATTTCATGCTTAATGGGAACTAAGGCCAAAATTAAGGCTTGTTGGTAAACACTTGTGCGGGTTAATACCCCGTCGGTGAAAAAACCAATAGCGCCACCTTGTTGTTTGATATTATCAATACCGGTCAAAAAGGCCATTTCATCGCCAAGTTCACGACCTTCACGAATACCTGCCAGAATTTTTTCTGGGATCATAATACTCGCAGAGCGAGACTCGCCGCGTATTTGCTTATGTTCAATAACTATCCAAGCAAAAGTCATATCATCTTCAATGCCTGCTTCGATACCGACCCAAAAGTCTGCTTCAGGGCGAACTTGTCTTGAAGCCATTACGCGTTGTCTAGCCCCTGTACGGGTTTCATTATTACCGATAGGTTGCTGTGGAACACTGCTATCGACATTAATATCTTCAATTTGATAACTGCCAGCCCCAAATACAGCATCGAAAGCTAGATGGATCGCTTTAATTTTGGCAGGATTAGTCGTTGCAGCTATAACTTGGTACATTAATTATTTTCCTTTGAACACATACTTCGAAAAGTAATAACGGAACACATCTATGTTACAGGTTTATCTTGTTCGCCATGGCGAAACTGAATGGAATTTAGCTCGTCGCATCCAGGGACAATCCGATAGCCCTCTGACAGCCACTGGACGACTGCAAGCAAGGCAGGTGGCTGAAAGGATAAAATCAGAAGGCATTACCCATATTATCACTAGTGATATGGGACGCACACTGGAAACTGCACAAATAATTGCAAGTGTATGCGGATGTGAAATTACCACAGAACCGCGTCTACGTGAACTAAATATGGGGGTTCTTGAACAAAGAGCGATTGAGTCGTTAACCTCAGAAGAAGAACAGTGGCGTAAAAGCTTGATTGACGGCACTCGTGGTGGTCGAATCCCTGAGGGGGAATCGATGGAAGAACTCTATACGCGTATGTTTGCGGCATTAAATAGTTGCTTAGATCTCCCCGAAGGGAGTCGACCCCTGCTTGTAAGCCATGGCATCGCACTAAGTACTTTAATTAGCCGTATTATGGGGGTTCCTGCGTATTCAGAGCGCCGCTTACGTTTACGTAATTGCTCATTATCTCGAGTAGACTACCAAAACAGCCCATGGCTTGCGAATGGGTGGATAGTCGAAACTGCGGGGGAAGTGACTCATTTAACGCAGCCAGCCCTTGATGAACAACAAGGCTAATTATTGAAAAGTAAGGAGTTTCAATATAATGAAACTCCCTCAGCTTAGCGTGCTTTAGTACCGTCTGCTTTGATAGGAACATAATAATCAAACGTATCGATATGCGTTTTAGGGTCATCACTTTCTGGGGTGATATTATGCAAGTCGATATTTTTTAGTCGGTAATGTTCAATATCATACCCAGGGCGACGCGTTAAATTGAGTTTGGGTAAATAAACACCATAAATTTGGTATAAAAACTCCTGTAACGCATTTCGGGTAGGCACGCCATTAAATGAAAATTTCACATACTTACCACTCGGTAATGTCAAATTGGTATACTGATTAGTATTGAAACTTGCATCTTCAGGCCTAACTGCGGTGGTATAGAACACAGTTTGCTCGTCTTCTTTTTCAGGGTTATGGATTGCATGATGCAGCCCGAACACCTCAGAAGCAATCTTGGTGGTATTATCTAAATAATAATGCCAAAACGTTTGGCGCATTTCTGAACATGCGGTTGACCATTCCTCTAAAGCATAAGAACAGCTTTGCTCCAAACCGACCAATTGCAGTTCAGGCATTTGCATAAATTCATGTTCAATATTTATATGATTATCTAAGATAATCGGTGGGCAAATCCCAGTAGCACACCACTCCTCACTACGGCGGTAGAAAGCCGGTGTCAGGTTAAACTGTTTTTTAAATGCGCGAGTAAAAGTTTGTTGCGAGTCAAAGCGATACTGTAGCGCAATATCAAGAATTGGGCGGCTTGTTAAGCGCAGTGCAACCGCAGCACGAGAAAGTCTTCTGGCTCGAATATAAGCACCAATCGCTTGGTCAGTGACTTCTTTAAACATTCTTTGTAAATGCCACTTAGAGTAGCCTGCTTTTGCGGCAACATTATCCAGCGAGAGTGGTTTATCAAGGTTGTCATCTATCCAGCGAAGCAAGTCGCGAATAATATTAGTTTGATCCATGTATATCCCCAGCCAATGCGACTTATAGTACAGATATAATCTATCAATGAATCGCTATTCTATATCAAGTTACCTTTTTCGTTTATAGTAAATGAGTTGTATTTGAGAATTAGTTAGAAAAGTGAATAATTAACCTTGTATTGATACGAGGTTTACCGATTGTGAGTTGAATAGGAAACCCAGTATGCGTTGTTCCAGATTAAAAAATATTGTTCTCGCGTCATTATTATCAGCGTTGCCTTGTATTACTTTCGCTGAAGAAATCGGTTCAGTCGATACTGTATTTAAGATTTTCGGCCCTGACCATAAAATTGTCGTGGAAGCATTCGATGACCCTGATGTTGATAACGTTACCTGTTATTTGAGTCGCTCAAAAACGGGTGGTATCAAAGGGGGGTTGGGGTTAGCGGAAGATACTTCTGATGCTGCTATTTCATGTCAGCAAGTTGGTCCGATTGAACTGAGCGACCGTGTAAAGCGTAAACCAACAAAAGGCCAAGTTGTTTTTCAAAAGCGCACATCGTTAGTTTTCAAAAAACTGCAAGTGGTTCGTTTTTATGACCCGAAACGTAACACACTGGTTTATTTAACGTATTCAGACAAAATGATCGACGGCTCACCGAAAAATGCGTTAAGTGCTGTACCGATCATGCCGTGGTGATTATGACGAGTGTTTGGGCTGCAATCCTCTGATAGTATGGATACCACTCATAAAAAAAATCCGCTGCTTAAAAGACAGCGGATTTCGATAACTATAATGCAAATAATTAGGTTGTTAATTATTCGTCTAAATCACCACAGAAACGGTAACCTTCACCGTGGATAGTGGCAATAATTTCTGGTGTGTCAGGCGTAGATTCGAAGTGCTTACGAATACGACGGATAGTCACGTCAACAGTCCTGTCATGAGGTTTTAATTCACGGCCAGTCATTTTCTTCAGTAAGTCAGCTCGAGTCTGAATTTTCCCTGGGTTTTCACAGAAATGCAGCATTGCACGGAACTCACTGCGCGGCAATTTGTAGTGTTCACCAGCAGGGCTAACTAATGAACGGCTATTAATGTCTAATTCCCAACCATTAAATTTATAGCTTTCAACCAAACGACGCTCTTCAGTACCGCCAGCCAAATTCATGGTACGTGACAGCAAGTTACGCGCACGAATAGTTAATTCGCGTGGGTTAAATGGTTTGGTGATATAGTCATCAGCACCGATTTCCAGACCGAGAATTTTATCAACTTCGTTATCACGGCCAGTTAAGAACATTAACGCAATACTTTCTTGCTCACGTAATTCACGAGCAAGTAATAAGCCATTTTTACCTGGTAAGTTAATATCCATGATGACTAAATTGATGTCATGTTCGGAGAGAACGTTGTTCATCTCTTCGCCATCAGTTGCCTCATGAACCACATAGCCTTCAGCTTCAAAGATACTTTTCAGCGTATTGCGTGTGACTATTTCGTCTTCAACAATCAAAATGTGTGGGGTCTGCATAGTTGCTACCTAAAGTATTAAAATAAAAATACTGAACTCACAAGCCGTTTTCAGTTAGGTGGTTATTATATTTTTCTCTGAAAAAACACGTTTATGAGTATAAATTTGTTTCAAAATCCAACAGTGACATTATGTTGCTTTTGCAGCAAATGGCTCTAAAAAACTAGCCAAAATATAAGCACTTTCCCAATATTGGGCTGTTAACAGCAATATAACAGCTAATACTGCATTTACCACCTAAAAAACTAACTTTTGTTGATACATATCAAAATCAATTGTAGCACGTTAACAAAAATTGTTAGGTACATAATTATATAAATTAACATGCGATTTAGATATCAGATAGTCGGTCAAAATGCAGAAGACGAATATGAGGGTTGTTGCTTTGACTTGAAATTAAAGAATTAAATCTGCAATTCCCCCAATATACCATCAAAAATAATGTCTGATTTGTGACTCATCTCGAATTTTGACAGGTTGTTTTGTTTAAATGATAGAGAGCAAACGCTTCTAAACTAGAAGTAAAGTGTCTATGCAGTAATATGATGAGTCGTTTATGATTGTAAATAAGTAAATATACTTATGTTATTTTAAGGGTGAAGAAATTTACTAACAATATTTTTACATTTAAATAAAGCATAAATTGGTGGAGATTATGCTAAACAACGAATATGAGTGTAAATGTAGAGAGTGATATCAGATATTTTCAGATTAAGCCCATATGATAACGATCAACTTTCCCGGTAAATCACAAAACCCCATGCATTGATCTACAACTAGAAATAAGTCTCTATCAGGTTAATTGGAACATGGGTTTTTTCTGACTCATCTTGGTGGAAATTCCTGTTTATTTTTAGTGGTACATAACTTTTATCAAATCCCATCATTGTATTTATTTGCTCATTTAATAAACAAATAAGCCATTAAAATCGCAAAAAATTATTCATCTGGTAATTTAAATTATTTTGGTTGTTAAAGCTGGCACTGGTGGGATTTTTGTTTTTTTATGAAGATTTTTTCCCTTTTCCTAGAGGGGTTTTTATTGAAAAACTGTTTTGTTAAAGGGGTTAGAATCAAATAAATTTGACAAATTATGCAGATTGCTTTAACCGTATAGGGAGAAACCCAAAAGATCTAAGAGACAGACAGAATTTATGCGTAATATCAGCCTGACTATTATTATTACCACCACCACCGTAACCACAGGAAACGGGGCGGGCTGACGCATCCAAAAAATAAAAATGAAAAAGCCCGCATCCCCATAAGATGCGGGCTTTTTTTTGGTGTTAATTCAGGAGAGAAATACCATGCGTGTGCTTAAATTTGGCGGTACTTCGGTTGCAAATGACGAACGGGTACTAAATGTTGCTGACATCGCTGAAAGTAAATTAGCAGATGGGCAAGTGGCACTGGTGCTATCAGCACCAGCAAAAATCACTAACCATCTGGTTGCTATGATTGAAAAAACGGTTGCAGGTCAAGATGTCATCACGCATGTAAATGATGCCGAAATGATTTTTGCTAACCTTTTAAAAGGATTGAAAGAAAAACAGCCTGGTTTCGAATATGACAAGCTGAAAAAACTTACAGAACAAGAATTCGCACAAATCAAACAAGTACTGCATGGTATTACTCTCCTAGGTCAATGCCCTGATAGCATCAACGCTACAATTATCTGCCGTGGTGAAAAGCTCTCTATTGCTATTATGGAATCTGTATTAAAAGCTCGTGGTCATAATGTGACAGTGATTAATCCAGTTGAAAGCCTATTAGCAAAAGGGCATTACCTTGAATCTACTGTTGATATAAATGAATCGACAAAACGTATTGCTGCTTTAAATATTCCCAAAGATCACTTTGTCTTAATGGCAGGTTTTACCGCTGGGAATGATAAAGGCGAACTAGTGGTGTTAGGCCGCAATGGTTCTGATTACTCCGCCGCGGTATTGGCAGCTTGCTTACGTGCAGATTGTTGTGAAATTTGGACTGATGTTGATGGTGTGTATACTTGTGACCCGCGTTTAGTACCTGACGCACGCTTATTGAAGGGGATGTCTTATCAAGAAGCCATGGAGTTATCTTATTTTGGCGCCAAAGTTCTCCATCCTCGTACAATCGCTCCTATCGCCCAATTCCAAATACCTTGCCTAATTAAAAATACCACTAACCTAAGTGCTCCCGGTACTCTGATTGGGGATGGTCAAACGGATGACAGCACACCAGTTAAGGGGATCACTAACTTAAATAACATGGCAATGATCAACGTATCGGGGCCTGGTATGAAAGGAATGGTGGGCATGGCTGCACGTATTTTCTCTGTCATGTCACGTAAAGGCATTTCAGTCGTGTTGATCACCCAATCTTCATCGGAGTACAGCATCAGTTTCTGTGTGCCACATAATGAACTACAGCGTGCTCGCGCTGCACTAGAAGATGAATTCTATTTAGAGTTGAAAGATGGCGTATTAGACCCACTGGGCGTGATGGAGCAATTAGCGATTATTTCTGTAGTCGGTGATGGCATGCGTACATTGAAAGGTATTTCAGCGCGCTTTTTCTCTGCATTGACCCGTGGCAATATCAATATTGTTGCTATTGCACAAGGCTCATCTGAGCGCTCTATTTCAGCCGTAATTGCGAACGAGGCGGGAACCACGGCGGTACGTCTTTGTCACCAAATGTTGTTCAATGCAGAGCAAGTGATTGAAGCCTTTATCATCGGAGTCGGTGGGGTGGGAAATGCATTGATTGAACAAATACACCGTCAGCAACAATGGTTGAAGCAAAAGCATATCGACCTGCGTGTGTGTGGTATCGCAAACTCACGTGCAATGTTAACGGATATGCAAGGCATTGATTTAGCTAACTGGAAAGCTGAATTAGCGGAAGCAAAAGAACCTTTTAGCTTAAGCCGTTTGATCCGTTTAGAACGCGAGTATCATTTCTTAAACCCTGTGATTATCGATTGTACTTCCAATCAAGAAATTGCAGAGCAATATGTGAATTTCTTAAAAGATGGTTTTAACGTCGTCACGCCAAATAAAAAAGCCAATACATTATCCATGGATTACTACCACCAATTGCGTGGCGCAGCAGAAAGCTCGAAACGTAAATTTCTCTATGATACAAACGTTGGTGCGGGCTTACCTGTTATTGAAAATTTACAAAATTTGCTCAATGCAGGGGATGAATTAGTTCACTTTAGTGGTATTTTATCGGGCTCACTGTCCTTTATCTTTGGTAAGCTTGATGAGGGCATGTCTTTATCTGAGGCAACGGCGCTGGCAAAAGAGAAAGGCTTTACAGAACCAGACCCTCGCGATGATTTATCCGGTATGGACGTAGCACGTAAATTATTGATTTTAGCCCGCGAAGCAGGTTATGACTTAGAGCTACAAGATATTGAAATTGAACCTGTTTTACCTATGGATTTCGATAGCAGCGGCTCTGTTGCTGAATTTATGGCTCGTTTACCACAATTAGATGTACAGTTTGCTCAGCGTATAAAAGCCGCAGAAGCAGAAGAAAAAGTGTTACGCTATGTTGGGTTAATTGAAGAAGGGCGCTGTCAGGTTAAAATTGTTGCTGTTGATGGCAATGACCCACTCTTCAAGGTTAAAAATGGCGAAAATGCACTGGCTTTCTATACACGCTATTACCAACCAATTCCTTTAGTCTTAAGGGGTTATGGCGCAGGTAATGATGTTACTGCTGCTGGTGTATTTGCAGATATGCTGCGTACCCTTTCATGGAAATTGGGAGTTTAAGAAGTGATTAAAGTTTATGCACCAGCTTCAATAGGTAATGTTAGCGTTGGGTTTGATGTCCTTGGAGCGGCGGTCTCCCCTGCGGATGGCTCATTATTAGGTGATTGTGTCACCGTTGAAGCTGCGGATACTTTCTCGCTAACGAACAAAGGTAAATTCGTTGCTAAGTTACCGAAAAAGAACGAACACAATATTGTCTACCAATGTTGGCAGCTGTTTTGTGAACGCCTTGGCAAACAGTTGAATGTTGCAATGACCCTTGAAAAAAATATGCCAATAGGTTCTGGTCTTGGTTCAAGTGCATGTTCCGTGGTTGCCGCGTTAATGGCATTAAATGAGTTTGCGGACAAGCCATTTGATGATACGCAATTATTAGGCATGATGGGCGAATTAGAAGGGCGAATTTCTGGTAGCGTGCATTACGATAATGTAGCGCCTTGTTTCTTAGGTGGGCTACAGTTGATCATCGAACAAAATGGCATTATTTCCCAACCTGTGCCTGCATTTGAAAACTGGTATTGGGTAATGGCGTATCCGGGAATTAAAGTATCGACAGCAGAAGCGCGTGCTATTCTCCCTGATAGCTACCCACGCCATGACATTGTAAATCATGGCCGGTATTTATCTGGTTTTATCCATGCATGCCATACTAACCAACCATTACTTGCTGCAACAATGATCCAAGATGTCGTGGCTGAGCCTTATCGCACTCAGCTACTGCCAGGGTTTGCAGAGGCACGTAAAAATGCCAAAGAAATTGGTGCGTTAGCATGTGGTATTTCCGGTTCGGGGCCGACACTGTTTGCCATTTGCGATGATAAACAAATCGCTGAAAATATGGCGGATTACTTGCAACAACATTATATTCAGAATGATGAAGGCTTTGTGCATATCTGCCGTTTGGATCTCGCAGGGGCAAGGACAATAGGGTAAATAATGAAACTGTATAATTTAAAAGATAATAACGAACAAGTAAGTTTTGCACAGGCAGTTAAGCAGGGGCTTGGTAAACAACAAGGCTTATTTTTTCCGCAAGACCTGCCAGAGTTTAGTGCAAGCGAAATTGAAGAACTATTAAAATTAGATTTCGTGACACGTAGTAGCCGTATTTTAAATGCCTTTATTGGTGATGAAATTCCTCAAGAAGAATTAGCTGCACGCGTGAAAGCCGCATTTGCCTTCCCTGCACCAGTGTCTAAGGTTGAGGAAGATATCGCGACTTTAGAGCTTTATCACGGCCCTACGCTAGCATTTAAAGACTTTGGTGGGCGTTTTATGGCTCAAGCTTTAGGGCAAGTCGCAGGTGACCAACCAGTTACTATCTTAACGGCAACCTCCGGTGATACAGGGGCAGCAGTTGCACATGCATTTTATCGTTTAAAAAATGTGCAGGTTGTTATTTTATACCCAGAAGGGAAAATCAGCCCGTTACAAGAAAAGCTATTCTGTACACTGGGTGACAATATTCATACCGTTGCTATCAAAGATGATTTCGATGCTTGCCAAGCATTAGTCAAACAATCATTTGATGATGAAGCACTGAAAAAGGCCCTATACCTTAACTCAGCTAACTCGATCAATATTAGCCGCTTACTGGCTCAGATTTGTTATTATTTTGAAGCCGTTGCACAGATCCCAGCTGAAAAACGTGATCAACTCGTGATCTCTGTACCAAGTGGTAACTTTGGGGATCTAACCGCAGGTTTATTAGCTAAATCAATGGGGTTACCTGTTAAGCGTTTTATTGCAGCGACTAACGTGAATGATACTGTCCCACGCTATCTTGTTGAAGGCGAGTGGAAACCACATCAAACCGTAGCTACTTTGTCGAACGCTATGGATGTTAGCCAACCAAATAACTGGCCACGCATTGAGGAATTATTCCGCCGTAAAGGCTGGTCACTGAAAGATCTTGGTTATGGCACGGTTAATGATGATGTGACAAAAGAAACCGTACGTGAATTGGATAAAAAAGGTTATCTATCAGAACCACATGCTGCTGTTGCTTATCGTGTTTTACGTGATCAGCTACAACAAGGGGAATACGGACTATTTTTAGGAACGGCTCACCCAGCTAAGTTTAAAGAAAGTGTCGAGGAAATCTTAGGTAAACAGATCCCTTTACCAAAAGAGCTTGCTGAGCGTGCTGAACTTCCGCTGTTATCGCATTTCTTACCTTCTGATTTTGCAGAGTTGCGTACATTCTTGATGAAATTAGCACCTAAGCAATAAGAGTAAATAGCATATTAATAAATAACGGAGGCTCTGGCCTCCGTTATTTATTCAAGTGAATGAACAATTAAATTTAATCTATTAATTGAGCTGCTCTAAATGACGGTTAATTTCATTTTGAATACTCGCTGAGGAACTATTTTTATTAAACTTCAGCATAGTAATTGCCTTCTCATGTTCATTCATATCGGTAAATAATGTTGAGCTCAAAGGCTTTGATTGTTGAAAATCTTTAGATTGGCTTTTGTGATTTAAAATTGCTTGCCTCATTGTTGGTGACGTATTGTTTTTAGTAAAACTAAGGGCAACAGCCGCTTTAGCATGGCTATCTAATTCAGAAAAACTTAATCCTTGGTTAATGGCTTTTTTTGTATTAATTCCAGCTTGATTAAGGTGGTTATTAATCGCCTTTTGAGTCGATGCAGATGTGCTATTCTCAGTAAATGAAAGCGCCGTTGCCGCATTTTTATGTATATTATTTTCAGGTTTTGCGTAAGCCATATTAGCAGTGACAACGATAAGCCCTAAAGTCAAAATAACTTTTTTCATGATAAATCCTTATTAAAATAAAACAGAATAACTTTCTATATGGTTATAATAAGGGTTTATTTCTGTCTAATACCTGACAGAAAAATGACAAATCTGCCATTTTTCTTTTTTAACTCTAAATGAGAAATTTTATATATTATTAGGAAGGAAAATTGTAAAACGGGTAGAATACTCATCTGAAGCAATCTGAATAGATCCTTTATGTGCAAGTATAATTGATTTCACAATCGCTAAACCAATTCCACTTCCCTCATTTTTTCTTTGCCTTGATTTATCCACCCGATAAAAGCGATCAAATAACTTAGGGAGATGTTCTTCAGGGATTTTTTTACCTGGGTTACTAATGATAATCTCAATTCCACCTTTGACATTTGCCAAATTTATACTGACGGAATCACCTTTTGGCGTATAGCGGATGCCATTCGAAATTAAATTGGTAATTGCTCGACGAAGCATGTTTTTATCTGCAAAAATAGGGTTTGCTTCACCAATAAGTTTTAATTGAATTTCATTGTCTTCTGCTAAAAACTCAAAGTAATCAAGAATTAAAGTTATTTCCTCCTTAAGATTGATCTGTTTTTTCTCTGGGATCAATCGGTTATCATCGGCTTGCGCCAGAAATAACATGTCTGAGATCATCCGTGATAGTCGATTATATTCTTCCAAGTTTGAATAAAGCACCTCGACTAATTCTTCCTTTGTTCGATTTTTATTTAAAGATATTTGTGTTTCAGTCATTAAATTAGTGATAGGAGTGCGCATTTCATGAGCTATATCCGCTGAAAAATTGGTTTGCCTGACAAAAACATCTTCAATTTTAACCAACATTTGGTTAAATGAAATAGTTAATTGTTTTAGTTCTTTAGGGACAGCGGTTGGGTCTAAGCGAATACTTAAATTCTCTGAGGTGACATTTTTTATTTCATCACTGACATCTTTAAGTGGTTTCAACCCTTTGATAACAAGAAAATAAACAATAGAAACGGTTAAAAAACATAGCAAAACCGCACTGATAATTAAATTATTTATTAGTGAATTAAGGTAATCATGATGGAAATTTAAGGATAAAGCTGTTACTAGCCGATATTTTTTTGCTTCTGAAGGGCCACTGATTTGAATATAGCTTTCTGACAGGCGGTAATTTTTAAGGTAGAGGTCTTTATTGCTTTTGTTAGGGTCATAATTTTTTAAGTGGGAAATAAGTTCTGTTGTTGCATTCGGTGATGTTAATACCTTTCCATTATTGTCACTCAAATAAACCACAATATCTTGATGTTCATTAATAATAGTTCTGATCAGTGTATATTGCTCATCTTGTGAGCCAGCATTTTCGTTTAATAAACTGTGGATCGTTAAATTAATTTGGTTGAGTGTATATTCATCTTGCTGTTTAAAATGCAAAACGACAGAGTTGATCATAAGCCAGCTAAATAATAACAATGCAAGGGAAAGGGTGATGCTGATCAAGAAAATAAGCCGAGCAGAAATAGAGATCGGGGAGCGAAATAGCTTATTCATTTTCTGGGATCTCAAGTAAATACCCCATACCCCTAATGGTATGGATCAGTTTCGGTTCGTAATTATGATCGATTTTTGATCTTAAACGCTTAATCGCGACATCAATAACATTGGTGTCGCTATCAAAATTCATGTCCCATACTTTTGATGCAATTAAAGAGCGTGATAGCACTTCGCCTTGATGTAGAACAAAAAGCTCAAGCAAAGCAAATTCTTTACTCGTTAAATTAATTTTTTCATTAGACCGAGTGACTCGTCTTTTAATTAAATCAACATGCAAATCAGCAATAGAAAATTGAGTTTTTTGAATATTATTATTTCCTCGACGTAAAAGAGTTCTAACACGAGCAAGTAATTCAGAAAAATCGAAAGGTTTTACAAGATAATCGTCAGCGCCAAGTTCAAGGCCTTTCACTCGATGCTCAACATTACCTAATGCAGTTAACATTAATATAGGAGTGTTTTTGCCAATAGTACGTAGGTTTTTCGCTATTTCCCAACCGTTAATATCAGGCAACATGACATCAAGGATGATGAGGTCATACTCTTCTGTTGTTGCCATATGAAGCCCCGTAATACCATTTTCTATCGCATCGACAATAAAACCAGATTCAGTTAAGCCTTTTGATAAATATTCTCTGGTTTTATGTTCATCTTCTACAATAAGTAATTTCACAAGTACCTCAAAGCTGAGTTGGAGCTATTTTATCCAGCTTTATTCTAAGCATTGAAACCAACAAATGTAAAATGACAAATTTGTCATTTTCATGTCATGAATCTAACAGGAGGTGTTTTTTACCATAGCAATAATTTTAATTACTAGGGGCGTGGCTATACCATGTTTTCACCAAAAATATTACTGATAGCTCATGCTCTAATTTTAACAGGGTGCGTCTCTCTCGCTCCTGAATATCAGCGCCCAAAGTCTAATGTACCAGAACAATTACATTCTGATTTAACGGCCGCTAGCAGAACAAGGGAATCGACATTTTCTATACCTAGCTGGCAAGCATTTATTCAAGACCCGCAAATGAAAAGGGTGATACAGACAGCCCTTGAAAAGAACAGTGACCTTTATCTTGCCGCATTAGATGTGGAAGAAGCTCGTGTTCGTTTTGGCTTGTCTCAGGCTGAAAAGTACCCACAAATTAGCTCATCAGCGAGTGGTGATTATAACCAGTCACTGAATTCTGATTCATCTCTGAATAAAAAATACAGTGCGGGTATTGATATTAGTTATGAGCTCGATTTTTTTGGTCGTATTAAGAATTTATCAGAAGCTGATAAAGCAAAATTCCTTTCTTCTAAAGAAATGAGCCGAGCTACACAAATTTTAACGATTAAGGCTGTCGCTGACGCATATTTAGATGTGGTATACAACCAACAACTTTTATTAATTGCTCAAGAAACAAAAAACAGTTATCTCAACAGCCAATCTATTGTGAGGCAAAAAGTTGCAGCAGGAAATGCGACACTATCAGATTTAGAGCAAGCGAAAGGGCAAGTTCAATCCATTGAAATTAGTATAGAAAAAATTAATAGTGAAATAGTAAGAAATGAAAACTTAGTCAATTTCTTGACGCATGATTACGCTGAGAAAATAAAAATAGCCTCAACGAGCTATGAGCCAAAGTATCCACTTATTATAACCCCCTCAAATATACCTTCTGAAATGTTATTAAAAAGGCCTGATATTATGGCGGCAGAGCAAAATATTATTTCAGAAAATGCGAATATTGGTGTAGCAAGAGCGGCATTCTTCCCTTCTATTTCTTTCAATACTGGCATTGAGAATAGTAATGACTCTTTGTCGGGACTATTTGATTCCTCGAATGGTATTTGGAATTTTATTCCTAAAATTACACTCCCTATTTTTACTGGTGGTACAAATAGCCGAAATTTAGAGCTAGCGACTATTCGCAAAAATAAAGCAATTGTTAATTACGAGAAAAATATCCAAGTGGCTTTTCGTGAAGTGAAAGATGCGTTGGTGATTAAATCTAGTTTAGAAAAACAAATATTCTCTCAAAAGCAGTATGTCAAAACGTTAGAACATGTATTGGCTCAAAAACAAGCTAGTTACCAATATGGCAGTTTAAGCTATTTAGATGTTCTTGAATCACAAAGAATTTTATTTACAGAACAACAGAATTTATTGATGTTGAAAATAGAGCAGCAGAAAAATGAAGTGAATTTATTCTCTGCATTAGGTGGCGGACAAATAGGATCGTAAATATGAAAAATTTGAATAAAGTTATTTTTGCCCTTTCGATAGGGATGTTCACAACGATAGGTTACGCAAATACAGCGGAGCACGATCATTCTGTTTACCCAGAAAAAGTTGCTGAGCCGGTTATTAACACAGAAGGTAAGTTAATTGCGATTGATAAAGCGAATAAAAAACTAACAATTAACCACCAAGCAATTGAAAGTATTGGTTGGCCACCAATGACTATGCGTTTTACCTATGAAGATGAAAATATGATTAAAGGTTTACAAGAGAATGATGAACTAACGTTTTCTTTTTCTCAAAAAGGCAACCTTTCCATATTGAAATCAATCGAAAAGATAAATTAAATAGATAGAGAGATGTTATGTCATTAGTCAACCTGGCCAAATTACTGCTTGTGGTTATTTTATCGAGTGCGATTTCAATTTTATTTTACCGTTATTTCTTTGTAGATGAAAAACTGGTACAGGAAACTGAAAAACAAGAGCGCACCGTTTTATATTGGTATGACCCGATGTACCCAAATACTAAATTTGAGCAGCCGGGTAAGTCTCCTTTTATGGATATGGACTTAGTACCTAAATATGCGGATGAGAATTTAGCTTCAGCAGATAGTAAAGGGGTCACTATTAACCCAACACAAACGCAAAATTTAGGTGTAAAAACAGTGGCTGTGAAATGGGGAAAATTAAACTATGACTTAACATTTCCTGCTGAAATTGTATTTAATGACCACCAATTTGCCATCGTACAAGCACGGGAAAGTGGTTTTGTCGAAAAAGTTTATCCATTTACGGTGGGCGAGCAGATCCAAAAAGGAGAAGCTATCGCTGAGTTAACCATCCCTGCATGGGTCGAAGCTCAAAGTGAATATCTCGCCTTGAAGCAGATGGGCGTTCCACAAACAGATCTTAATAGCGTGCTTGAACGCCTACGTTTAAATGGCATGCCAGAAAATTCAATTGCTCAATTTATTAAAAGTAGCAAAGTTCAAACTCGTTTTATCATCAAAGCGCCTATTTCAGGGGTGATTACAGCACTAAACCTACGCCTTGGAATGAATGTGACAAAAGAAGGAGTTATTGCTCAAATTCAAGGAACAACTCCATTATGGTTGAATGCATCTATTTCACAATCAACAGCAGAATTGTTGAATAAAGAGGTTCAATTTTCTGTTGCTATTCCTGCTTATCCTAATCACCAATTTAAAGTAAATAACTGGTTGATATTACCGAGTGCTGATGCGGCTAGCCGGACTATTAATATTCGTGCAGAAATTACAAATGGAGAAAATTTATTAAAACCTGGGATGACTGCTTATTTAAATTTAGTCGCTGAAGATAAAGAAAGTCTATTAATTCCTTCTCAGGCGATAGTGGATTCAGGTAAAGAACAACATGTGATTGCGGTAGGGAAAGACGGTGAGTTTATCCCGAAAAAAGTTCGGGTCATCAAGGAATCTCAACAAATGACAGCCATATCTGAAGGTTTACAAGTTGGAGAGCCTATAGTGACTCAAGGTATTTTCCTTATTGATTCTGAAGCCAATATTGCTGGTGCATTAGCACGAATGGAAGCACTTTCTGAGCAAGCCACACCATCTAATCATTCATCACATAAATCTCAGGAGTAGACTATGTTGGAATGGATTATAAGACGCTCAGTAGCTAATCGGTTCTTGGTATTAATGGGGGTAGTTTTTTTAGTTATTGCAGGCCTCTGGAGTATTCGCCATACACCAGTTGATGCCTTGCCTGACTTATCCGATGTTCAAGTCATTATTAAAACGACCTATCCGGGTCAGGCTCCACAGTTAGTTGAAAACCAAGTTACTTACCCAATAACTACCACGATGTTATCTGTACCAGGTGCCAAAACAGTACGAGGTTTTTCTGCATTTGGTGATTCATATGTTTATGTTATTTTTGAAGATAATACTGATTTGTACTGGGCTCGTTCAAGGGTTTTGGAGTATTTAAATCAGGTTCAAACTAAGTTACCTAAAGGGGCAGTCGCATCGATTGGACCAGATGCGACAGGGGTAGGCTGGGTTTTTGAATATGCTTTAGTCGATAAAACTGGAAAGCATAATCTAGCTGAATTACGTTCATTACAAGATTGGTTTTTGAAGTATGAATTAAAAGCGCTGCCTAATGTTTCGGAAGTAGCAACCGTTGGTGGTGTGGTGAAATCATACCAAATAGTGGTTGACCCTCTGAAGCTTGCCCAGTTCTCAATTACTTTACCTGAGATAAAACAATCGGTAGAGATGGCTAACCAAGAAGCTGGGGGCTCTTCAATTGAGATTGCTGAAGCTGAGTATATGGTTAGAGCTAGTGGCTATCTTCAGTCACTGGATGATTTTAATAAAATTTACCTGAAAACATCTGAAAGTGGCATCCCTATTTATTTACAAGATGTTGCTCGAGTACAAGAAGGCCCTGAGATGCGCCGTGGGGTCGCGGAGCTGAATGGTGAGGGGGAAGTTGTTGGTGGAATAATTTTACTTCGCTCAGGTGAAAATGCACGTGATGTTATCCAAGATGTAAAACAAAAACTTGATGATTTAAAAGCTAGCTTACCCGAAGGTATTGAAATCATCACAACCTATGATAGAAGCATATTAATTGATAATGCTATAGATAATTTAAGTTATAAATTACTGGAAGAATTTATTGTTGTAGCCCTCGTCTGTGCCGTTTTTTTATGGCACTTTCGTTCGGCATTAGTGGCTATTATTTCTTTACCGCTTGGTTTATTTATTGCTTTTATTGTAATGCGCTATCAAGGAATAAATGCAAATATTATGTCGTTAGGGGGGATTGCAATTGCGATTGGTGCGATGGTTGACGCTGCAATCGTGATGATAGAGAACGCCCATAAAAAATTAGAAAAATGGCAACACCAAAATGAAGGTAAAATACTCGATAATGCTCAGCGTTGGAAACTTATAACTGATTCCGCTGTGGAAGTTGGGCCTGCCTTATTCATTAGTTTATTAATTATCACTCTTTCTTTTATCCCTATTTTTACGTTAGAAGGGCAAGAAGGACGGTTATTTGGACCACTTGCGTTTACAAAAACCTATGCAATGGCTGGGGCAGCTGCCTTAGCATTAATAGTGATCCCCATTTTAATGGGGTATTGGATCCGCGGTAATATTCCAAATGAAAATAAAAACCCACTTAACCGTTGGCTTATCTCACTGTATAGCCCTATTTTGCTTAAGGTTTTAGCATGGCCGAAAACGACATTATTAATCGGTTTTTTAACACTATTTACCGTGATATGGCCGTTAAAGCATTTAGGCGGTGAATTCTTACCATCAATTAATGAAGGCGACTTGTTATATATGCCTTCAACATTGCCGGGGGTTTCACCCGCTCAAGCTGCATTTTTATTACAGAACACCGATAAGCTTATAAAAACCATTCCTGAAGTAGACACTGTATTTGGCAAAGTTGGTAAAGCTGAGACGGCAACAGACTCCGCTCCTATGGAAATGATTGAAACGACAATTCGTTTGAAACCACAATCACAGTGGCGAGAAGGGATGACGCTTGAAAAAATCATTGACGAATTAGATGAAACAGTTCGTTTACCAGGGGTTGCAAACCTATGGGTTCCACCAATTCGTAACCGGATCGATATGCTTTCAACGGGGGTAAAAAGCCCTATCGGGATTAAAGTTTCAGGTAAAGATCTCCAAGAAATTGATGCTTTAGCGCAAGAAATTGAAAAAGTAACTAAATCTGTGCCCGGTGTTGTTTCTGTATTAGCAGAAAGGTTGGTTGGTGGCCGCTATATTGATGTCAAGATTGATAGAGAAAAAGCCGCCCGTTATGGAATGAGTATTAGCGATGTACAAGTGTATATATCGATGGCGACAGGGGGGGAAATGATTGGTGAAACGGTAGAAGGTATTGAACGTTATCCCATAAGTCTAAGATATCCACAGGATCATCGAAATAGTGTTTCCGCATTGAAATTATTACCGATTTTAACGCCAAGTAAGCAACAAATTGTACTGAGTGATGTCGCCGATGTGGCTGTCAATATGGGGGCACCTATGTTGAAAACAGAAAATGCACGTCCAACAAGTTGGATTTATATTGACGCACGAGACCGCGATATGGTTTCTGTTATTAAAGATATTGATGCCGCAATAAAAGATAACATCCAAATGAAGCCGGGGTTGAGTTATTCATTTACAGGGCAATTTGAATTATTAGAAAGAGCTAACCAAAAGCTTATGCTAATGGTACCCGCAACTATTATGATCATTTTTGTGTTGTTGTATTTAGCTTTTAGGCGTTTCAGTGAAGCATTACTTATTTTACTCAGCCTACCTTTTGCTTTAGTCGGGGCTATTTGGTTCCTTTATTGGATGAATTTTAATTTATCCGTTGCGACGGGAACGGGGTTCATTGCATTGGCGGGCGTAGCCGCTGAGTTCGGTGTTGTTATGTTGATTTATTTAAGACATGCTATTGAAGATAAAGAAAAAGTGCAAGGAATTAACCAGTTATCAAAACAAGATTTAGATAGTGCATTATATGAAGGTGCAGTACTTAGAGTCAGACCTAAAGCCATGACGGTTGCGGTAATTTTAGCAGGTTTATTACCTATTTTATTAGGTACTGGAGTTGGCTCTGAAGTGATGAGTCGGATTGCAGCCCCCATGATTGGAGGAATGATCACTGCACCATTATTATCGTTATTTATTATTCCTGCTGCATACAAACTAATTTGTCAGGCGCGCAATAAAAAATAGATTTTTATAAATATTATTAGTGATTATTTAAAAGGTGAACTGGATGAAAAAACTAATTTTAAGTGGAATGTTATTACTGTCATTTTCGGCTTTTTCGCAAGCAGAAAGCGTACAATTGTATAAAGATGCAAACTGTGGCTGCTGCCAGTTATGGGGGGAAGCAATTAATAAAGCGGGCTATGATGTTGTTATTAATGAGATAAGTTATGATGAATTAAGCCAGTTAAATGATAAATTAAAGGTGCCTTATAATTTACGTAGCTGCCATATTGCTAAATATAAAGGGAAAGTGATTGTTGGTCATGTCCCTGTAAGTAGTCTTGACGCTATTGAATCACTCCCCGCGGATGTCGTTGGCATTTCGGTGCCGGGGATGCCAATTGGCAGTTTAGGGATGGAACAACCGGATGGCAGAACCCAGCCATATTCCGTCGTCCAATTTAAAGCGAATGGTGAATACCGTTAGTTTTTATTATTATCAAGTTGCAGATATACTCTGCAACTTGCCTTAAGAAGCAATTTATATTGAATCCTCTAAAATCAATTCAATAGTTTTAAGTTCCTGTTGCGTAAAAGCGCGATTTTTCAATATCCCCATAGCATCATCAATTTGGCTAATACGACTAGCACCAATCAATACCGAGGTGATTCGGTCATGACGAAGTAGCCATGCTAAGGCCATTTGGTTGAGTTTTTGACCTCTTTTTTCCGCAAGTTCGTTCAACTGTTTGACTTTAGATAAAACACTTGAAGTGAGCCTTTCTGGCGGTAGTGAAGGGTTACCGGCAGCCCGTGAATCGGCAGGGATACCGTTTAAATAGCGGTCAGTTAAAATTCCACCAGCCAGTGGTGAATAAGCGATAGAGCCAACCCCTTCTTCTTCCAGTAAATCAAGGAGTCCTTCTTCGGGCGTGCGTTCTAACATGGAATATTTAGGTTGATGGATAAGACATGGAGTACCTAATTTATTGAGGATACTGATGGCCTCCTTTGCTACATCTGTAGGGTAATTAGATATACCTACGTATAATGCTTTACCTTGGCGCACAATGAGGTTAAGAGCCCCCATGGTTTCTTCTAAAGGGGTGTTTGGATCAGGGCGGTGATGATAAAAAATATCGACATAATCAAGTCCCATCCGTTTCAAACTTTGATTTAGGCTTGCAATAAGATATTTTTTACTTCCCCAATCACCATAAGGGCCATCCCACATGGTATAACCTGCTTTTGAAGAAATAATCATTTCATCACGATAAGGTAGGAAATCTTGTTGTAAGATCCGACCAAATTTGCTTTCCGCAGCACCGGGTGGTGGGCCATAATTATTGGCGAGATCAAAATGGGTGATCCCAAGGTCAAATGCGTGCCGAAGCATGGCTTGGCAATTATCAAAAGGTTTGTTATCGCCGAAATTATGCCATAACCCTAATGAAATCATTGGTAAACGTAACCCGCTACGGCCACATGAACGATACTCCATTTCAGTATAGCGCTTTGATGATGCAACATAAGGCATACTTTACCTCCAAAATAGTGGGTAAAACTTAACCTATGTTGTCATAAACTGAAACCGTAAACTGAGTAATCGATGCGAATTTTTGTGAGTATGCAGGCTTTATTATTAAACTGTGATGGGGTACGAAAAAATAAAACATCTTGAAATAATCAGGTATTGACCTTATGGCAATACCTGAATTTGAGTTTTAAGGCTGTTCTGAGCGGGTAAAGACTAACTCATTACCTTTAGACTGGCTTTCATCAAATTGATAACCATCTAAATTAAAATCAGAAAGCTGATCTGTTTTCGTTAATTTATTTTGGATAATAAACCGGCTCATTAAACCACGAGCTTTCTTTGCATAAAAACTGATGACTTTATATTTACCGTTTTTTTCATCAAGAAAAATAGGTTTAATGATTTCGCCATCCAGTTTTTTAGTGTTCACTGATTTAAAATATTCATCGGATGCAAGGTTGACGAGCACTTGGTCTTTTTGCTCTGCAAGTGCTTGGTTAAGCTGTTTGGTGATAATGTCTCCCCAAAATTCATACAAATCTTTGCCACGGGTGTTTTTTAAACGAATGCCCATTTCTAAGCGATATGGCTGCATCAAATCTAAAGGCCTTAATACGCCATACAGACCAGATAAAATACGCAAGTGAGATTGGGCAAATTCAAAATCTGCTTGAGAAAAGCTTTCGGCTTGCATGCCAGTATAGACATCACCTTTAAACGCTAAAATAGCTTGCCTTGCATTGTCAGGTGTAAAATCAGCATGCCACTCTGCGAAACGAGCGGCATTGAGCCCTGCTAGCTTATCACTAATTTTCATTAAACTTGCAATATCAGCGGGGGTTAGCTTACGGCATACATTAATCAGTTTCTGTGATTCAGCCAATAGCTCGGGTTGTGTGAATTGCTGGGTTGCCAGGGGGCTTTCGTAGTCTAATGTTTTTGCAGGTGAAATAGTAATCAGCATGACTTGACCCTTTTTAAACAATGATAGCCGTTACTTTAGCAAAAATTCATCCTTAATGGCTAATTGATATAATAAGCCAAACCAATATTGTTTTTTGTTATTCTTTAATCAATGATGTTTAGCTAAAAGGATTCAGTTTTATATCAAGGGGCGAAACCGATTGCCAATCAAATAGTTGCTTCTGACTGGATTTCCTTGCTTGCAGCAATGTGGATGCATGATATTATCTGTATACGGTGCGGCTATAGCCACAATTCCTTTATAATACGCAAAGTAATTCAAATTGTAGGTAGGTGGTAAGCAAACACCACTACAGCTTGAAGTATGACGGGTATAACAACGAGATTAAAGAAATGACCGATAAACTAACCTCCTTACGTAGTCTGACAACCGTTGTTGCTGATACTGGCGACATCGAAGCGATGAAGCTATACAAACCACAAGATGCGACAACTAATCCGTCGCTGATCTTAAATGCTGCACAAATGCCTGAATACCGCAAACTAATCGATGAAGCGGTAGAGTGGGCGCGTAAGCAAAGCAGCAACCGCGAGCAACAAATTGTTGATGCTTGTGACAAACTGGCAGTTAATATCGGTCTGGAAATTCTGAAATTAGTTCCGGGTCGTATTTCTACTGAAGTTGATGCGCGTCTTTCTTATGACGAAGAAGCTTGTATTGCTAAAGCTCGTCATTTAATCAAAATGTACAACGATGCTGGCATCAGCAATGACCGTATTCTGATTAAACTCGCTTCAACTTGGCAAGGTATCCGTGCTGCGGAGAAACTAGAAAAAGAAGGCATTAACTGTAACCTAACCTTATTATTCTCTTTTGCTCAAGCTCGTGCTTGTGCGGAAGCGGGGGTTTACCTAATTTCCCCATTTGTAGGCCGTATCCTTGACTGGTACAAAGCCAATACGGATAAAAAAGAATTTGCGCCACAAGAAGACCCAGGTGTGATTTCTGTGACTGAAATCTATAACTACTACAAAGCTCATGGCTATAAAACAGTAGTGATGGGTGCAAGCTTCCGTAATGTTGGTGAAATCATCGAATTAGCAGGTTGTGACCGTCTAACAATCTCTCCGGGCTTACTGAAAGAGTTATCTGAATCACAAGGTGAATTAGTTCGTAAACTGACTGATGCGGGTAAAACTCAAGAGCCAGGTGAAAAACTGACTGAAGCTGAGTTCTACTGGCAGCATAACCAAGACCCAATGGCGGTTGATAAACTGTCTGATGGTATTCGTAAGTTTGCGGTAGACCAAGAAAAACTGGAAAAAATGATTGCAGATTTACTGTAATATTACCTTTTTCTATTCAAACCCAGCTTACGAGCTGGGTTTTTTTATGAAAATTTTTCATTGAGTTAGTTCTCAATTTCAATATATAAAATTGAGGGCGCTGTATGAAAAAACGCATCATGATATGATAAGAGCCTGTTTACCCATGAGTAAACAGCTTCTGATTGATCAATTTTTTGAGGTTTATATGAATGAATTGCGCATAGGTCTGGTTTCAGTATCTGATCGTGCTTCGAGTGGTATTTATGAAGATAAAGGTATTCCTGCATTAGAAGAGTGGTTAGCAAAAACGCTGACAACGCCTTTTCGTATTGAAACTCGCCTGATCCCTGATGAGCAAATCATGATTGAGCAAACACTGTGTGAGCTGGTGGATGAATTTGCTTGCCACTTGGTTCTAACAACAGGTGGTACTGGGCCAGCTCGCCGTGATGTGACTCCAGATGCAACTCTTGCGGTTTCAGACCGTGAAATGCCCGGGTTTGGTGAACAAATGCGCCAAATTAGTTTGAAGTTTGTCCCTACGGCGATTTTATCCCGCCAAGTTGGTGTGATCCGTAATCAAGCTTTAATTTTGAACTTGCCAGGGCAGCCGAAAGCAATTGCCGAGACTCTTGAGGGGTTAAAAGATAAAGACGGTAATGTATTAGTCTCTGGGATTTTTGCCAGTATTCCATATTGCATTCAATTACTTGACGGCCCATATGTGGAAACTGACCCTGCAATAGTCAAAGCTTTTAGGCCTAAATCGGCGATCCGGTCAGAATAGTTATCGTGAGAAGTGTCATTGAACGTAATCAGGTGAGTGTTCCCCACCTGATTAAAACGATTTAAGGTAAATAATTAAAAACTATTCTTTATCATTAACTGCGCTGCCCTATAGGTAATACTGTTTTGCCATATTGTTCATTTAAAATCTCAGCAACAGCTAAGTAAAATGCACTGGCGCCGCAGATAATGCCCTCAAAACCTGCAAATTTCAGTAATGTGGCATTGCCTGTTATATTTCCAATGGCTAATAGCGCGAATAAAACCGTTAAGCTACCAAAGACAAATTGCAGTGCTAAGTTTGCTTTAAAGGTTCCTAAGAACATAAAAAAGGTAAAGACTCCCCAAATAGCGAGAAAGACGCCTAAAAACTCAGGGGAAGTTGCTTCGGCTAACCCTAATGTTGGTAAAAATAATAAACCAACTAATGAAATCCAAAACATGCCGTAGGAGGTAAATGCGGTTGCACCAAATGTATTGCCTTTTTTATACTCAATCAGTCCAGCAATAAATTGAGCAAGCCCACCGTAGAAAATCCCCATACTTAAAATAACAGATGAAAGAGGAAAGAAACCTGCATTATGGATATTTAGCAGGATGGTTGTCATACCAAAGCCGAGTAAACCAAGCGGGCCTGGATTTGCAAGAGAGCTAGGCTGCATATAACCTCTAGTAAAATATATAAAATTCAAGTAGATATAAGTTGATTAATGCTGCCTGGTTAGCAGCAACGGCGGATCATACGCAGTTTCAATTGCTCAAACCATGATCACAAGACAGGTTTTTTTGCAATAAATGCAAATTTTTTTTAATTCCCCCCTTGATGAATGGATTTGTGACCCCATCTTTAAGACATCGACGGATATCAATCAGAATTATTGCGTATTTAAAAATAATTTTGAGCTCAGAGTGAAAACTCCCTTGAAAATGAAATATTGAGCCACATATAGATTGATATCGAAATCATAGTGAAAAGAATTCCTTTGGAGGCGTTTTAGATGGGTAAAATTATTGGTATCGACTTGGGTACAACAAACTCATGCGTTGCAATTATGGATGGTACTACAGCTCGTGTTCTGGAGAACAGCGAAGGTGATAGAACTACTCCTTCCATCATTGCGTACACTCAAGATGGTGAAATTTTAGTTGGTCAGCCAGCAAAACGTCAGGCTGTGACTAACCCTGAAAATACTTTATTTGCAATCAAACGTTTGATTGGTCGTCGTTTCCAAGACGAAGAAGTTCAACGCGACGTTTCTATCATGCCATATAAAATTATTGCGGCTGATAACGGCGACGCTTGGTTAGATGTGAAAGGCCAAAAAATGGCTCCACCACAAGTTTCAGCTGAAGTTCTGAAAAAAATGAAGAAAACAGCAGAAGACTATTTAGGTGAGCCTGTAACAGAAGCTGTTATCACTGTTCCTGCATACTTTAATGATGCACAACGTCAAGCAACTAAAGATGCGGGTCGTATCGCTGGTTTAGAAGTAAAACGTATCATTAACGAACCAACAGCTGCTGCTCTGGCCTATGGTTTAGATAGAGAAGTTGGTAACCGTACTATTGCGGTTTATGACTTAGGTGGTGGTACATTCGACTTATCAATTATCGAAATCGATGAAGTTGATGGCGAAAAAACATATGAAGTACTGGCAACCAACGGTGATACTCACTTAGGTGGTGAAGACTTCGATACTCGTTTAATCAATTACTTAGTTGAAGAATTTAAGAAAGAACAAGGTGTTGACCTGCGTAACGACCCGTTAGCAATGCAACGTCTGAAAGAATCTGCAGAAAAAGCAAAAATTGAGCTGTCTTCTGCACAACAAACTGATGTTAACCTGCCGTATATTACTGCGGATGCAACAGGTCCTAAACATATGAATATCAAAGTGACTCGTGCGAAATTAGAGTCACTGGTAGAAGATTTAGTTAAGCGTTCAATGGAGCCAGTTAAAGTTGCTCTACAAGACGCAGGTTTAAGCGTGAGTGAAATCAACGACGTTATTTTAGTTGGTGGTCAAACACGTATGCCAATGGTACAAAAAGTTGTTGCTGATTTCTTCGGTAAAGAGCCACGTAAAGACGTGAACCCAGACGAAGCAGTGGCAATGGGTGCAGCAGTACAAGGTGGTGTTTTAGCGGGTGATGTTAAAGACGTTCTGTTACTTGACGTAACGCCTCTGTCTTTAGGTATCGAAACTATGGGCGGTGTGATGACTTCGTTAATCTCGAAGAACACGACTATCCCAACGAAACACAGCCAAGTATTCTCAACCGCTGAAGATAACCAAGCTGCAGTAACTATCCATGTTCTGCAAGGTGAGCGTAAACGTGCAAGTGATAACAAATCACTGGGTCAGTTTAACTTAGATGGTATCCAAGCAGCACCACGTGGTATGCCACAAATTGAAGTTACTTTCGACATTGATGCTGATGGTATCTTGCATGTTTCTGCGAAAGATAAAAACAGTGGTCGTGAGCAAAATATCACTATTAAAGCTTCCTCTGGTCTGAATGACGAGGAAATCGAAAAAATGGTACGTGACGCAGAAGCGAACGCTGAATCTGACCGTAAATTTGAAGAGTTGGTTCAAGTTCGTAATCAAGCTGACCAACTGGTGCATGGTACTCGTAAACAAATCGAAGAAGCCGGTGATAAACTCCCAGCGGAAGATAAAGCGAATATCGAAAAAGCAACTTCTGAGTTAGAAGCAGCATCTAAAGGTGAAGATAAAGCAGATATTGAAGCGAAAATCCAAGCCTTAGTAACTGCATCTGCGAAACTTTTAGAAATTGCACAACAACAAGCTCAAGCTGGTGGCGCAGATGCAACTGGTGCTGAAGCTAAGAAAGATGATGATGTTGTTGATGCTGAATTCGAAGAAGTTAACGACAAAGACAAAAAATAATGCCCTTAGCGGGCGCAGTAGCTGTAGCAAATGATAGTTACTGATACCGGATACGGGCGTCGAGGAAACTCTACGCCCGTTCCGCATGTTAAGGGTAAATAGAGAATGGCAAAAAGAGACTTTTATGAGGTTCTAGGCCTCGAGAAAAATGCTTCCGAAAAAGATATTAAGCGGGCTTATAAGCGCTTAGCAATGAAGTATCACCCTGACCGTAATCAGGGGAATAAAGACGAATCCGAAGTCAAATTTAAAGAAATTAAAGAGGCTTACGAAGTTCTATCTGACGATCAAAAACGTGCGGCTTATGACCAATATGGCCATGCGGCGTTTGAACAAGGTGGAATGGGCGGCGGTGGTTTCGGCGGTGGTGCTGACTTTAGCGATATCTTTGGTGACGTCTTCGGTGATATTTTTGGAGGCGGCCGCAGACAGCAACGCCCAAGCCGTGGTTCTGACCTGCAATACAACATGGAACTGACTCTTGAAGAAGCCGTCCGTGGAGTGACCAAAGAAATTCGTATTCCAACACTGGAAACCTGTGATGTGTGCCATGGAAATGGTGCTAAACCAGGGACCAGTGCAGATACCTGCTCAACCTGTCATGGGATGGGGCAAGTACATATGCGCCAAGGCTTTTTCTCAGTACAACAGCCTTGCCCAACCTGTCATGGTCGCGGTAAAGTGATTAAAGACCCATGCAATAAATGTCATGGTCATGGTCGAGTTGAAAGGTATAAAACCTTATCAGTAAAAATCCCTGCAGGGGTTGATACAGGTGACCGCGTTCGCTTATCTGGCGAAGGTGAGGCCGGTGAAAATGGGGCGCCATCAGGGGATTTATTCGTTCAGGTTCATGTATTACCTCATAATATTTTTGAGCGTGATGGTAATAACTTGCATTGTGAAGTGCCTATTAACTTCGCTGACGCTGCACTTGGAGGGGAAATTGAAGTCCCAACTCTTGATGGGCGTGTGAAACTAAAAATCCCGGCAGAAACTCAGACCGGTAAAATTTTCCGCATGAAAGGGAAAGGGGTGAAATCCGTTCGTGGGGGCTTACAAGGTGATTTAATGTGCCACATTGTGGTCGAAACACCAGTCAAACTGAATGAGAAACAAAAAGCATTACTGCAAGAGTTTGGTGAGTCGTTAGGTGGAAAAGGGGGAGAAAAGAATAGCCCTCGTTCTAAAAGTTTTTTAGATGGTGTTAAAAAATTCTTTGATGATTTAACTAAATAAATAATTAGTTAATAATAAATCAAGCTGGATGGCTGACTTTACATATGGTGAAGTCAGCCATTTTTATACCTTATTTAACAACTTCTCCGCTAGCAATCACCGTTTTACGTACTTGGTTAGCAAAATCTTGGGCCTCTGCAATAATTGACCCCTCATTTGCGGTCAGTAATTGGCGATCTTTCATCAATAGCTTACCATCAACAATAGTATGGCGAACATTCGAGCCATTGGCTCCATACACTAAAGCAGCATATGGGCTATACATAGGAACCATATTTGGTGATTTAGTATCAATAACAATAATGTCTGCCAACTTACCTTCTTCAAGGGAACCTAATTTATCTTCCATATGTAGTGCTCGAGCAGAACCCATTGTTGCCATTTCAACAACGGTAATAGGTGGCATAGCAGCTCTATCTTTATTTTCGAGTTTGTGAATTTTACCGACCAAATTGAGTTCATTTAAGGTGGTTAGCGTGTTGCTCGACATCGGCCCATCGGTCCCTAGACCTACCCGAATTCCTTTTTCTAGCATAGTTGTTACGGGAGCAACTCCCTTAGCTGATTTAGTATTCGCACTAATATTATGTGCGATACCTACATCATATTGCTTTAATAAATCCATGTCTTTTTCATCGACCATAATGGCATGGGCGGCGATAACTTTATTATTCAATGCGCCAATATCAGCCATGTATTGAACAGGGCTTTTACCACCAGTGCGTTTCGCAATTTCTTCTTGTTCACGGTCTGTTTCGGCGAGGTGGATCATCACTGGCACATTCAGTTCTTGAGATAACTTAGCAATTTTCTGCAAATGTTCAGTTGAATTGGTATAGGGAGCATGAGGGGCGAAAGCTGGTGTAATACGTGGATGATTTTTATATTGGTTAATAAAGTTAACGGCATATTCAATGCCTTCATCGGCATTTTTCGCATCAGCCACAGGGAATTTGATGACTGACTCCCCTAGTACCGCCCTTAAACCAATTTTATCTACTGTTTTAGCGACTTCATCCTCAAAATAATACATATCAACGTATGTGGTAACACCACCTTTAATCATTTCGATATTGGCGAGATTTGCCCCAATACGTACCATCTCACGAGATACCATTTTGCTTTCTAATGGGAAAATATAGCGATGTAAGCGGTCAGGCACATCATCGGCTAAAGAGCGAAATACAGTCATAGAGGCGTGAGTATGGGTATTAATTAGCCCAGGCATAACAATATCACCATTAACATTTAGAACATCTGATGCTTGATAATTTTTTGCTAGCTCAGGCCCCCCAACAGCTATGATTTTGTTGTCTTTAACCACAACGGTTCCGTGGTCGATAACTTGTTTTTTATTATCCATAGTGAGGACAGTACCATCAACAATCATGATATCAGCGGGCGTAGCAGCAAAGCTGGTGAAAGAAGCGCTGATAACAGTTAGTGCTAGTAAGGATTTTGAGAATGACATTATTGCCTCATATCTAAATGAAAAATTAGCTGCGTTTTTTATATATCGTTTCAGGGTGTTTGAGAGTGAAGTTAATTGCAATCACTCTGGGTATTTTGATATACCAATGATAGTTTACAGAGACTATTATAAAAACTAATAGTTATTTTATTAGTAATATCAGTGTATTAGTATATTAGGTGCTGAGTTTAGCGAGTAAGACACCAAATAAAATAACGACACAGGCAATGACCCGCATCATATTGAACTTTTCTTTCAGAAAAACAATCGATAAAAACATGGCAAACAGAACGCTGGTTTCTCTAATGGCAGCAACGACGACAATAGGTGCTTGGCTCATTGCCCATATTGCAATCCCGTAACTGATAAGTTGCATTAACCCACCTAATAGCCCTGAACGCCAATATTGCTGAACCCCGCTCAATAAACGACGACGGTATTTAATGATGCCAGGTACGATTAATACGACCCCATTTAATAAAAATAACCAAAGTGTATACACCACAGGGTCTTCGCTAGATCGAGAACCATGACCATCTGATAGGGTATAGCAAGCCGTAAAAAAAGCGGTACATAAAGCGAAGGTGAGCGCCTTCCCATTGATATTTAAGGTGAATTTTTTCCCTGCAAAAGCAATTAAGACAACACCACTTATAATTAATAGGATGCCAATAAACCCCATTAATGGTATTAACTCATTGAATAATAAAGCACTAAGTAGAGCCGTTATTAAAGGTGCAGACCCACGAGATATTGGGTAAATCTGCCCTAGATCGCCGTATGTATAAGCCTGACTCAAAAAGTAGGTATAACCAATATGAAACAGTACCGATAACGCAAGCCAATGGATGGCCTCAGGCGAAGGTAAACCAAGCCAAAGTATTGCAGGTATGGTTAATACCCCTGAAAAAAAAGAAATCATCACAAGGCCGAAGAAACGGTCACTGCCAAATTTAACTAGGGCATTCCAAGTCGCATGGCAAAAAGCAGCGAAAAGTACGGCAAATAGTACGTAAGTTGTCATCGTTAAATAGTAATCGTTAGTGTTTTATTGGCAAATTAACCACATCGTTTTTGAGAAGCGCTTGGCAACTATTTTATTAGCAGTCTCCCACATTTAACTTTTTTGCGAAAGGAATCGAATAAAGAAAGGAGGAAGCTTTTATCAGGACATAAAGAAATGTAGATTTTGTACTGTAATAAAAGTTGAATTTATAAAGTTTATTTTTAACAAAAGTTATTATTTGTTTTTATAAAAATTGTCTATAGTAAAATTAACGTTTCTTTATCATTTAGCGTGATCATCGCCCTTAAAACATCGTCTATTCCGAGTGGTAATGGATAAATAAACGATTTTTTACGAATTAATAATTAGCATAGTATTAACATTCAAAAAAATACTGGGGTTATATATATGACAGCAATTATTCGTAAATTTTTAAGGTTAGAAGCAGCAGGGGGCTTACTTCTGATTATTGCTGCCATAGTCGCTTTAGTAATGGCTAATTCACCATTACAAGGGGCTTATCAGCAATTTTTAGATATCCCCGTGTCCATTAAAATATCAGAGTTTGGTTTGGATAAGCCATTGATATTATGGATTAATGACTTCTTAATGGCGATCTTCTTTTTGGTGGTCGGCCTTGAAGTAAAGCGTGAATTATTAGAAGGATCTCTTGCTGGACGAGATAAAGCCATATTTCCAGCAATTGCAGCACTTGGAGGAATGTTAGCACCTGCATTAATTTACCTTTTATTTAATGGCGGTGACAGTGTTACTCAACAAGGTTGGGCGATACCTGCTGCAACTGATATTGCATTTGCATTGGGAGTGATGGCGCTATTAGGAAAGCGTGTACCAACAGAATTAAAAGTGTTCTTATTAGCACTAGCCATTATTGATGATCTTGGTGTCATTGTTATTATTGCATTTTTCTATACAAGTTCTGTATCTCTGATTGCCTTAGGTTTATCAGCATTATGTATCGCCTTGTTATGTGTAATGAATTGGCGTAGGGTTGAGAATACTGCCGCATATTTGGTTATTGGTATCATACTGTGGGTGTGCATATTAAAATCAGGTGTTCATGCTACATTAGCGGGTGTTATTGTTGGCTTCTTAATTCCATTACATGGTACGAATAAGACTAAGCCTTCTGAAGAATTAGAGCATGTTTTACACCCATGGGTTGTCTATCTAATTTTACCTATATTTGCTTTTGCGAATTCGGGCGTTCAGCTACAAGGCGTCACTTTTGAAGGGTTACTCAGCCCATTGCCATTAGGTGTCGCTGCGGGGCTTATTCTCGGTAAACCAATTGGGATTTTTCTGTTTAGTTGGGTTTCGGTAAAACTTGGGTTTGCAAAATTACCTGAGTCGATTAACTTAAAGCAAGTCTTTGCTGTTTCGGTTCTATGTGGGATCGGTTTTACTATGTCTATTTTTATAACGGGTCTCGCATTTGATGGGCTTGATGAGGTGTATAGTACCTATTCACGCCTAGGGATCTTAATTGGCTCTACATTAGCAGCATTCTTAGGTTATTTTATGTTAAGGGTAGTCTTACCGAAGCAAAAAGAGTCAGTATAGTTCATACTATCGAAATAATTTTTCAAATTATTAGTAAGAATTTCCGAGCTAATACTCTATGATATGCCGCAGTATATTGTGAATATACTGCGGCATTTAAATGAAAGCTCCTGAGTTATGGGGTACAGGTAAACGTGTATAACCAGCAGCGCGGATGATTACTGTTGGCGGTGCAAAAGGAATAGATATGCGGGTTTCACATCTTAATTTTAACCACCTTTACTACTTTTGGCATGTATGCAAAGAAGGTTCTGTAGTTGGAGCAGCGGAAGCACTTTACCTGACTCCTCAAACAATTACAGGGCAAATAAAAGCACTAGAAGAGCGTTTAGGGGGGAAATTGTTTAAGCGGCAGGGGCGTGGGTTAGTTCCTTCCGAGCTTGGGCAATTAATTTTTCGCTATGCAGACAAAATGTTTATGCTTAGCCAAGAAATGTTAGATATCGTCAATTATAGTCGGGAATCTAACCTACTGTTTGATGTAGGAGTGGCAGATACACTATCAAAACAGTTAGTCAGTAAAATATTAGAAACTACAGTTGTTGAGCATGAGCAAATTCATTTGCGCTGCTTTGAGTCAACGCATGAGCTGCTATTAGAACAACTTAGTCAACATAAGCTCGATATGATTTTATCGGATTGCCCTGTTGACTCATCTCAACAAGAAGGCTTGTTCTCGGTAAAACTCGGGGAGTGCAGCATGAGCTTCTTTTGCCGTCAGCCTATCCCTAAAAAACCCTTTCCTGAATGTTTAGAAGAACGTCGTTTACTAATACCGGGACGGCGCTATCTATTAGGTCGGCATATACTCGCTTGGATACGGAATAAAAATTTACAAGTGGAAGTGTTAGGTGAGTTTGATGATGCTGCATTAATGAAAGCATTTGGTATGCATTATAATGCAATTTTTGTCGCTCCATCTCAATATACACCTGATCTTTTAGGTGGTGATGATATTGTGGAGTTAGGGCGTTTAGAAAGTGTAAAAGAAGAGTATTATGTTATTTTTGCCGAAAGGATGATCCAGCACCCTGCGGTACAACGTGTCTGTAATAAAGATTTTTCTGATCTATTCTCGGTTCCATTTAATAGCGTAGAGAAAAAAGCTTAGCAGACAAAAAAACCGGCAAAAGCCGGTTTTTTTAGCTAATCAAGAAGCAAAATTACATTGCTTTAATTTGAGCAACTAAGTTAGCTTTATGACGTGCTGCTTTATTCTTGTGGATCAGGCCTTTACTTGCATGGCGATCAACAATAGGTTGCATGTCATTGAATGCTTTCTGAGCAGCTTCTTTATCGCCAGCAGCGATAGCAAGGTAAACTTTCTTGATAAAAGTACGTACCATAGAGCGACGGCTAGCGTTGTGCTGGCGACGTTTCTCTGCCTGAACGGCACGTTTCTTAGCTGATTTGATATTAGCCAAGGTCCAACTCCCAAATGTATTCTATTGAGGACAATTCAAAGGTCGAGGAATATGCCCTTTCGCCCTTCATTTGTCAATGGATTTGTGCAAATAAACATCGTGTACTTCGATGCTAATGCGTTGTGAATGGTGCAAGATTCTATCAGCAAATATGAGAAGAATACAGATCTTAGCGTGAAAAAATGCGTAATTGATGGCAGATATTTGAAAAAAATGAAAACTAAAAAAAAATTTGGCCTATCAATCAGTGGGTAGTATGAAATTTACCCGGTTATTGGTTGCTTATTAATCGTAATCTATGTTTAGCTATAGGCATTGATGAGAAAACGATAAAAATTTAATATTTTTAGAGACCTCGGAACAAATTTGTTGTATTGATAATCCATTGGTTATCCCAACGTTTTTGATATTCGTGCCTAACAGCTCTGTTTGGGTAGCATTATAACCGACTAATCACATAAAATGGGTCGGTAATAAATCGTGTAGAGATCAAAAAAATAGGGTTTAATGAAACCTTTTGCGAACTAAGGTTAACCTTAGGCGTCGTACAAGGTATAATCCTGCAATTTCCTCGGTATTGAGCCTGTTATGGAGCTAATTCGCGGTATACAGAATATCCGGGCGTGCCATCATGGTTGCGTGCTGACTATTGGTAATTTTGACGGTGTCCATCGTGGGCATCAGGTTTTACTTCAAAATTTGAAGCTCAAAGGTGCGGAGTTAGGGCTACCAACGGTAGTGATGATTTTTGAACCACAACCTCTTGAGTTTTTTATTGGTGACAAAGCGCCTGCGCGTTTGACACGTTTGCGAGACAAAGTGAAATATCTTGCAGATAGTGGTATTGATTACCTCTTATGTGTTGAATTCAACCAGCACTTTGCGTCATTGACTCCGGCTGAGTTTGTATTGGACTTACTTGTCAACAAACTAGGCGTGAAGTACCTTGCTATTGGCGATGATTTCCGTTTTGGGAAAAATCGTATGGGTGACTTTACCTTTTTAAAACAAGCGGGTCATGAATTCGGTTTTGAGGTTGCAGATACAGAAAGCTTTTGTGATTCGGGTCTTCGTATCAGTAGCACGGCTATTAGAAAAGCGATACAAGACAATGACCTTGAATTGGCAGAAAATCTGTTAGGGCATACTTATCGTATTAGCGGGCGGGTCGTACATGGTAACCAGCTCGGTAGGACAATCGGTTTTCCCACAGCTAACTTGCCGTTAAAACGTTTAGTCACACCAGTTACAGGTGTGTATGCTGTAGAAGTTTATGGTTTAGGCGATAAGCCTTTACCTGGTGTGGCGAATATCGGCACACGACCGACTGTATCTGGAAAAGGAACGCAGTTAGAAGTTCATCTGATTGATGCAAGTATGGATTTATACGGGCGTCATATTGATGTAGTGTTACGTAAAAAATTACGTGATGAGCAGCGGTTTGCTTCGTTGGAAGCGCTTAAGGAGCAAATTGCTAATGATGTAATTGCAGCGAGAGAATATCTTACTGCAATAGGAATCAGATAATTTAGCGGAAAATTGGAACTGAGAATCGATGAGTGATTATAAAAATACCCTGAATCTACCAGAAACAGGGTTCCCAATGCGTGGCGATCTCGCTAAACGCGAACCACAGATGTTAGAGCGCTGGTACAAAGAAGGTTTGTATCAGGCAATCCGTAAAGCAAAATCGGGCAAGAAAACGTTTATTCTGCACGATGGCCCTCCATATGCGAACGGTAGTATTCATATTGGTCACTCAGTTAACAAAATTCTCAAAGATATTATTATTAAATCCAAAGGGTTGTCGGGTTATGATTCCCCGTATATTCCTGGTTGGGATTGCCACGGATTACCTATTGAACATAAAGTTGAACAAATCGTAGGTAAACCGGGCGAAAAAGTTTCTGCCGCTGAATTTCGTGCACAATGCCGTCAATATGCAAAAGAGCAAATTGAAGGGCAAAAAGCTGATTTTATACGTTTAGGGGTTTTAGGTGAGTGGGATAAACCTTACCTAACGATGGATTTTAAAACTGAGGCTCATATCATTAGGGCATTGGCAAAAACCATCGAAAATGGCCATTTAGTGAAAGGGGCTAAACCTGTTCACTGGTGTACTGCGTGTGGTTCATCACTTGCAGAAGCTGAAGTGGAATATTATGACAAAACGTCCCCTTCTATCTACGTTCGCTTCCCTGCGGTAGATGGCAAAGCCGTATGCGAAAAATTTGGCATTGTTAGTGAAAAAACACCTTCATTAGTTATCTGGACGACGACCCCTTGGACTTTGCCTGCTAACCGTGCAATTTCTTTGAATCCTGAATTCAAATACAATTTAGTTGAAGCAAATGGCGAATTAGTCATTTTAGCTGCCGACCTCGTAGAAGATGTGATGAAAACATCCGGTATCGAGTCGTGGAAAGTGTTAGGTGAGTGTGAAGGCACTGCGCTGGAATTGCTGCGCTTCCAACATCCATTTATGGGCTTTGATGTTCCAGCAATTTTGGGCGACCACGTGACATTAGACGCCGGTACAGGAGCCGTTCATACGGCGCCAGGCCACGGTCCTGAAGACTACATTGTTGGTCAAAAATATGGTTTAGAAACAGCGAACCCAGTGGGTCCAGATGGCTGTTTCCTACCAAATACCTACCCAACATTGGATGGGTTATTTATTTTTAAAGCGAATGACCTGATCGTTGAATTACTCGATGAAAAAGGGGCATTGCTCTATAAACAAGCAATTCAACATAGCTACCCATGCTGTTGGCGCCATAAAACTCCTGTTATTTTCCGTGCGACACCTCAATGGTTTATCGGTATGGATAAAAACGGCTTACGTGAACAATCATTGAAGGAAATTGATATTGTTCAATGGATTCCTGGCTGGGGTCGTGCTCGTATTGAGGCAATGGTTGAAAATCGCCCTGATTGGTGTATTTCTCGTCAGCGTACATGGGGCACACCAATGTCTCTGTTCGTTCATAAAGACACTGAAGAGTTGCACCCTCGTACATTAGAATTAATGGAAGAGGTTGCTAAGCGTGTTGAGGTCGATGGTATTCAAGCATGGTGGGATCTTGACCCAGAAGAGCTATTAGGCGCTGAAGCGGAGACTTACCGAAAAGTCCCTGACACATTAGATGTGTGGTTTGATTCTGGTTCGACACATTTTGCAGTGGTTGATGCTCGCCCTGAGTTCCACGGTAATTCAGCGGATATGTACCTTGAAGGTTCAGACCAACATCGTGGTTGGTTTATGTCTTCATTAATGCTATCAACTGCGATGAAAGGTAAAGCACCTTACCGCCAAGTTCTGACACACGGCTTTACTGTTGATGGCCAAGGCCGCAAAATGTCTAAATCGTTAGGCAATACAGTGAGCCCACAAGATGTCATGAACAAACTGGGTGCGGATATCTTACGTTTATGGGTGGCATCAACCGATTATACGGGCGAAATCGCTGTTTCTGATGAAATTTTAAAACGTGCCGCTGATTCTTATCGCCGCATTCGTAATACGGCCCGTTTCTTATTGGCTAACCTGAATGGCTTCAATCCTGAAACAGACATGGTTAAGCCTGAAGATATGGTGCTGTTAGACCGCTGGGCGGTTAGCCGTGCGCTTGAAGCTCAAGCTGAAATTACTAAAGCATATGATGAGTATGACTTCCTATCAGTCATTCAGCGTTTAATGCATTTCTGCTCCATTGAAATGGGGTCGTTCTACCTAGATATCATCAAAGACCGTCAGTATACAGCGAAAAGTGATAGCTTAGCGCGTCGTAGCTGTCAAACTGCTCTGTTCCACATTGTTGAAGCATTAGTACGTTGGGTTGCACCTGTTCTTTCTTTCACTTCAGATGAAATTTGGAACCAGTTACCAGGTAAGCGCTCACAGTTTGTTTTAACCGAAGAATGGTATGACGGTTTATTTGGTTTAGATGCGTCAAACGAAATGAACAACAGTTTCTGGGCTGAGTTGTTAGCTGTTCGTGGCGAAGTGAATAAAGTGTTAGAGCAAGCTCGTACAGATAAACACATCGGTGGTTCATTAGAAGCGGCGGTCACACTGTATGCTGATAAAGCATTAGCAAGTAAACTGCAAAGCTTAGGTGACGAACTACGTTTTGTGCTACTGACATCACAAGCTACAGTTGCAGATATTGCAACAGCGCCAGTGGATGCGCAAGAAAGTGAATTAAGCGGCCTGAAAATTGCTTTCAGCAAAGCTGTGGGTGAAAAATGCCCACGTTGCTGGCACTATGCGAGTGATATTGGTTCTTCAAGCGAACAACCTGAAATTTGTGGTCGCTGTGTGACTAACGTAGCCGGCAACGGCGAAACCCGTAAGTTTGCTTAATGAAGGCGCCAATTTGTTCGACCGGTCTGCGTTGGTTATGGTTAACCATTGTGATCATCGTTGCGGATTTAGGGATCAAGCAATTAGTGCTAAAAGATCTCAATCTGTACGAACCGCATCCTGTAATGCCGTTTTTCAACATCATGTATGCCCAAAATTTTGGTGCTGCATTTAGTTTCTTAGCGGATGAAGGCGGCTGGCAGCGTTGGTTCTTCGCTGGGATAGCGGTTGGGATCTCCATTATTTTAATGGTTATGATGTATCGCCAAAGTGCACAAAAGCGCTTATCGAATATTGCTTATGCATTAATTATTGGTGGTGCAATTGGTAATCTGAGTGACCGGTTAGTTCATGGCTTTGTTGTTGATTACCTTGACTTTTACGTCGGTAATTGGCATTGGCCAACATTTAACCTAGCTGATATGGCCATTTGTATTGGTGCAGCACTCGTCATTTTTGAAGGTTTCTTGCCAGATAAACCAAAGCAAGAAAAAGCTAAATAAATTGGCGACACAATAGGTTACAATGCAATAACTCACAGCCCAGACTTTCTGGGCTGAATTTTATGACAAAATAGGTTTGGTTTATGTCTACTCAAATACAGGCGCAGAGCTCTGTTTTACTGCATTTCACATTGAAATTGGAAGATGGCTCTACCGCAGATTCCTCACACGCACAAGGAAAGCCTGCGTTGTTTGTCTTAGGGAATGATTCTTTATCTCCAGAACTTGAAGCCCAGCTTATTGGCCTCAATGAAGGTGAAAAGAAAAACTTTTCATTACCCGGAGACACTGTTTTTGGGAAACATAACCCTGATTTAGTGCAATACTTTTCATTGCGTGATTTTACTGAAACAGGTATACCTGAAATTGGTACTATCATGTTATTTAGCGCGATGAATGGCAGTGAAATGCCAGGGGTAGTAAAATCGATTGAAGGCGAATCTATCACAGTCGATTTTAATCATCCTCTGGCAGAGCAGCAGATTAGCTTTGAAATAGAAGTGCTTGAAGTAGACCCGCAATTGGAGGATCACAATGCAAATATTAATGGCTAATCCTCGTGGATTTTGTGCAGGTGTAGACCGTGCAATTAGTATCGTAGAAAGGGCGTTGGAAATTTACGGCTCACCTATTTACGTTCGTCATGAAGTGGTTCATAACCGTTATGTTGTGGATGATCTACGGCAGCGTGGGGCTATTTTTATTGAAGAAATTTCTGAAGTGCCTGATGGTTCAATTTTAATTTTCTCGGCACATGGCGTATCACAAGCTATTCGTCAGGAAGCTCGTTCACGTGATTTAACCATGTTATTCGATGCAACTTGCCCATTGGTCACTAAAGTTCATATGGAAGTTGCACGTGCAAGCCGCAAAGGTAAAGAGGCTATTTTAATTGGGCATGCAGGCCACCCTGAAGTTGAAGGTACTATGGGGCAATACAGTAACCCTGAAGGTGGTATGTACCTTGTTGAAAGCCCTGAAGACGTTTGGAAGTTAACCGTGAAAGATGAAAATAATTTGTCTTTTATGACCCAAACAACACTCTCAGTCGATGATACATCAGATGTAATCGATGCACTGACAAAGCGTTTCCCAAGCATTGTCGGGCCGCGTAAAGATGATATCTGCTACGCAACAACTAACCGCCAAGAAGCTGCGAGAGAGCTTGCTGAACGTGCTGATATTGTCTTAGTTGTCGGTTCTAAAAACTCCTCGAACTCAAATCGCCTTGCTGAATTAGCATCTAGAATGCAAAAACCTGCATTTTTAATTGATGGCGCAGAGGATATCAAAACAGAATGGCTAGCAGGTAAAAATATTATTGGCCTAACGGCTGGGGCGTCAGCACCCGATATTCTAGTTAGGCAAGTTATTGATCGACTTAAAGAGCTAGGTGCAGATTCTGTTGTGGAATTACAGGGACGGGAAGAAAATATCGTCTTTGAAGTACCTAAAGAATTACGAGTTGAAGTCAAAGAAATCAATTAATTATTTGCTGTAAATAAGGCAGCTACATTTTCATAAAGTAGCTGCTATTTTTATTTTGTTTAAACATTCATTTCCTGTTTTTTCCTACTATTAAAACTTTTTCTGATAATCAACGCGCTCTCTATGCTTTTGTTAATATCAATGCATTTTTGCTAGCGGATTGCCGCTATGATGGTTAATCTGTATCACAATCATTTTTCAGACTGCGGGCAATATATTAATTTTGCAGCCTAAAGCAGTTTAGATTCAATTTCTTGCATTAATAATGAAAAAAGGATGAACCATGGCAAATTCAGTGGTACGTGTTGCGGTAGTCGGCGCAGGTGGTCGCATGGGGCGGCAATTAATTCAAGCGGCACAAGAGCAAGAAGGTATTCAACTAGGCGCAGCCATTGAACGTGAAGGCTCATCACTCATTGGAGCTGATGCCGGTGAGCTTGCAGGGGTTGGTAAACTAGGTGTTTCTGTTGTTGATTCACTCAACCAAGTGGTAAATGATTTTGATGTTGTGATTGATTTTACACGCCCAGAAGGCACATTACATTATTTAGCATTTTGTAAAGAGAATCAAAAAGCGATGGTCATTGGCACGACAGGCTTCGATGAACAAGGTAAGCAAGCTATTGCAGATGCTGCAACGGTGATCCCAATTGTTTTCGCGGCAAACTTTAGTGTTGGTGTTAATTTAGTACTCAAATTACTAGAAAAAGCCGCAAAAGTGATGGGAACTTACACCGATATTGAAATTGTTGAAGCCCATCATCGATATAAAGTTGATGCGCCATCAGGCACAGCTTTAGCAATGGGAGAATCTATTGCTGGTGCACTTGGTAAAGATTTAAAAGATTGTGCGGTATATGCAAGAGAAGGCTATACCGGTGAGCGTGAAGCTGGGACGATCGGTTTTGCAACTATTCGAGCTGGTGATATTGTGGGAGAGCATACCGCGATGTTTGCCGATATTGGTGAGCGAGTTGAGATCACTCATAAAGCGTCTAGCCGGATGACGTTTGCAAATGGCGCAATAAGGGCATCAGGCTGGGTAGTCGCTAAAAAACCAAGTTTATATGATATGAAAGATGTATTGTGTTTAGATGATATTTAATTTTTAAATTATAATTTTTGTTTATAATCAGGTTGATATAGTCATCAACCTGATTATATTTAATGTTCGGTGTTTTTACCTTTTCAAGTAATCATTTCTATTTGTTTTCCTGTTTTTTAGTGCTTTTTTTATCACTAATTTCTCTTTAAACTGATTTTTAGCTGAGTTATTATCATTTTTACAGTTATCTTACGTTGCAACCGTTTACTTATTCATATTGGCTATCATTTTTGGTGGTCATAACGATAAATTCAGGGTAGCTTGGCAAAAAAGTAAGGTAAAATTGTAAAAAATGCATTTTTTTCTAGACAAGACCCTATCTCATCATTAGAATGCGCGCAATTTGCCAAAAATCTGCTTAAAAACTCATTTTGGCATTGATTTAGATCGCAAAATCTGAATTAATATGCAAAAAACGTGATTTATTATTCTCCGGAGGGTGTTTTGATTAAGTCAGCTATATTGGTTCTGGAAGACGGAACCCAATTCCACGGGCATGCCATAGGCGCAGAAGGTGCCGCAGTTGGAGAAGTCGTTTTCAATACGTCAATGACCGGATATCAAGAAATAATTACAGACCCTTCCTATTCCCGCCAAATTGTTACTCTCACTTATCCCCATATTGGTAATGTCGGCACAAATGCTGATGACGAAGAATCTCCAAATGTTCATGCTCAAGGCCTAATCATTCGTGACTTACCATTGGTTTACAGCAACTTTCGTGGGCAAGAAGGGTTGTCAGAGTATCTGAAACGCCACAACGTTGTGGCTATCGCAGATATCGATACACGTAAATTGACCCGCTTATTGAGAGAAAAAGGGGCTCAGAATGGCTGCATTATCGCAGGGGATAGTCCAGATGCCGCATTGGCACTTGAAAAAGCACGTAGTTTCTCTGGGTTGAATGGATTGGATTTAGCAAAAGAAGTCTGCACTAAAGAGATTTATAGTTGGTCTCAAGGATCTTGGACACTAGAAAATGGTCAGCAAGGTGCGAAAGCCGCTGAACAGCTTCCTTTACACGTCGTTGCCTATGATTTTGGTGCTAAACGTAATATTTTACGAATGCTAGTTGACCGCGGTTGCCGCTTAACAGTTGTTCCCGCAACGACCTCGGCAGAAACGGTTCTAGCGATGGAGCCGGATGGTATTTTCCTATCTAACGGGCCTGGTGATCCTGCCCCTTGTGATTACGCAATCAATGCAATTGAAACATTTTTAACCACCAATATACCTGTTTTTGGGATCTGCTTAGGGCATCAATTATTGGCTCTGGCTAGTGGTGCAAATACCATGAAAATGAAGTTTGGTCATCATGGTGCTAACCATCCTGTGAAAGATTTAGACAACGATGTTGTTATGATCACCGCGCAAAATCATGGTTTTGCTGTCGATGAATCAACACTCCCCGATACACTGCGTGTGACGCACAAGTCACTGTTTGATGGGACATTGCAAGGTATTCACCGTACGGATAAACCAGCATTTAGTTTCCAAGGCCATCCTGAAGCAAGCTCAGGGCCACATGATGCGGCGAACTTATTCGACCATTTCATTGATTTAATCAATGAATACCGTCAAAACACACCACGTCAAAACGCAAAATAATCGGGAGCAGAAAAATGGCAAAACGTACTGATATAAAAAGCATTCTGATTTTAGGTGCGGGCCCAATCGTTATCGGCCAAGCATGCGAATTTGACTATTCAGGTGCACAGGCATGTAAAGCGTTACGTGAAGAAGGTTATCGCGTTATTTTAGTTAACTCGAACCCTGCAACGATCATGACTGACCCTGAGATGGCTGATGCTACTTATATTGAGCCAATTCATTGGGAAGTGGTTCGCAAAATCATCGAAAAAGAGCGCCCTGATGCGGTATTGCCGACGATGGGTGGGCAAACGGCACTAAACTGCGCACTTGAATTGGAACGCAAAGGGGTTTTAGCCGAATTTGGTGTAACAATGATTGGGGCTACTGCAGATGCGATTGATAAAGCAGAAGACCGTCAGCGTTTCGATAAAGCAATGAAAAAAATCGGCTTGGGTACAGCGCGTTCTGGTATCGCACATAATATGGAAGAAGCCTACGCAGTTGCTGATGATGTTGGCTTCCCATGTATTATTCGCCCATCGTTTACTATGGGCGGAACGGGGGGCGGTATTGCATACAACCGTGAAGAATTCGAAGAAATTTGTACGCGTGGTTTAGATTTATCACCAACGAATGAGTTATTAATTGATGAGTCATTAATTGGTTGGAAAGAATATGAAATGGAAGTTGTCCGCGATAAAAAAGACAACTGCATTATTGTCTGTTCAATCGAAAACTTTGATGCGATGGGGATTCATACCGGTGACTCTATCACCGTTGCACCAGCGCAGACTTTGACGGACAAAGAATACCAAATCATGCGTGATGCCTCTATGGCTGTTTTACGTGAAATTGGTGTGGAAACAGGTGGCTCTAACGTTCAATTTGCTGTAAACCCTAAAGATGGGCGCTTAATTGTTATTGAAATGAACCCGCGTGTTTCTCGTTCATCGGCGCTAGCATCAAAAGCGACAGGGTTCCCTATTGCCAAAATTGCTGCCAAATTAGCGGTCGGCTATACCCTCGATGAGTTGATGAATGATATCACTGGAGGCCGTACACCAGCTTCATTTGAGCCTTCTATCGACTATGTTGTGACAAAAATACCACGCTTTAACTTTGAGAAATTTGCAGGCACGAATGACCGCTTAACGACTCAGATGAAATCTGTGGGTGAAGTGATGGCAATTGGTCGCACATTCCAAGAATCAATGCAAAAAGCCCTACGTGGTTTAGAAGTCGGTGCGACTGGTTTTGACCCAAAAGTCTCTCAAGAAGACCCTGAAGTATTAACTCGGATCCGCCGTGAATTAAAAGATGCGGGAGCAGAGCGAATTTGGTTTATCGCAGATGCTTTCCGCGCAGGTCTTTCGGTAGATGGTGTCTTTAACCTAACGAATATCGACCGTTGGTTCTTAGTACAAATTGAAGAGTTAGTCCGTTTAGAAGAGAAAGTTGCAGAGTTAGGTGTAAATGGCCTGACAAAAGACTTTTTACGGGTATTGAAGCGCAAAGGTTTTGCAGACGCACGTCTTGCTAGCTTAGTTGGCGTCTCCGAAGCCGAGCTACGTAAATTACGCCAAGGGTATGGCTTACACCCTGTTTATAAACGAGTAGACACTTGTGCAGCAGAGTTTGCAACAGATACGGCTTATATGTATTCCACTTATGAAGAAGAGTGTGAATCAAACCCAAATAATGATAAGCCCAAAGTAATGGTATTAGGCGGTGGTCCGAACCGTATTGGCCAAGGGATTGAGTTTGACTACTGTTGTGTACATGCTTCTTTAGCACTACGTGAAGATGGTTATGAAACCATCATGGTTAACTGTAACCCTGAAACGGTTTCAACAGATTATGACACATCTGACCGCCTGTACTTTGAGCCAGTGACATTGGAAGATGTTCTTGAAATTGTTCGTATTGAACAACCACAAGGTGTGATTGTGCAATATGGCGGTCAAACTCCGCTTAAATTAGCGAGAGCACTTGAGGCAGCAGGTGTTCCTGTTATTGGTACTAGCCCTGATGCCATTGACCGCGCTGAAGACCGTGAACGGTTCCAACAAGCAGTTAATCGTTTAAATTTAAAACAACCCCAGAATGCAACGGTAACTGCTATTGAACAAGCGGTTGAAAAAGCTGCAGGAATTGGTTACCCACTGGTAGTTCGCCCATCTTATGTGCTAGGCGGTCGTGCGATGGAAATCGTGTATGATGAGGTGGATTTACGCCGTTATTTCCAAACCGCGGTGAGTGTATCGAATGATGCACCAGTACTGCTTGACCGTTTCTTAGACGATGCAGTTGAGGTGGATGTTGATGCGATTTGTGACGGTGAAATGGTATTGATTGGTGGTATTATGGAGCATATTGAGCAAGCCGGTGTGCATTCTGGCGATTCCGCATGTTCGTTGCCTGCCTATACCTTAAGCCAAGAAATTCAAGATGTCATGCGTGAACAAGTTCGTAACCTTGCATTTGAGTTACGTGTGCGTGGCTTAATGAACGTACAGTTTGCGGTGAAAAATAATGAGGTGTACTTGATTGAAGTTAACCCTCGAGCAGCAAGAACCGTCCCATTTGTGTCGAAAGCAACCGGTGTGCCATTAGCTAAAGTGGCAGCACGTGTGATGGTTGGGCAAACATTGGCTGAACAAGGTGTTACAGAAGAAATCATTCCCCCTTATTACTCAGTGAAAGAAGTTGTTCTTCCATTTAATAAATTCCAAGGCGTAGACCCGATCCTTGGGCCAGAAATGCGTTCAACGGGTGAAGTCATGGGCGTCGGGCGGACATTTGCAGAAGCATTCGCTAAAGCAATGTTAGGCAGTAGCTCAACCATGAAAAAATCAGGGCGAGCGCTCCTGTCTGTCCGTGAAGGTGATAAAACGCGCGTCGTGGATTTAGCCGCAAAATTGCTAAAACATGGTTTCGAATTAGATGCGACGCACGGAACAGCGATTGTATTAGGGGAAGCTGGGATTAACCCTAGGTTGGTGAATAAGGTTCATGAAGGTCGTCCACATATTCAAGATAGAATTAAGAATGGTGAATACGATTATATTGTAAATACAACCGCGGGGCGCCAAGCCATTGAAGATTCTAAATTAATTCGCCGTAGTGCCTTGCAGTATAAAGTACATTATGACACAACGTTAAACGGTGGGTTTGCAACGACTATGTCATTGAGTGCTGACCCAACAGAAAAAGTGATTTCAGTTCAAGAAATGCATGCGTTAATTAAGTAAATTATTCATTAGCCATTAATGAGCCCCTGCAGTTCAGTCTGCTGGGGCTTTTTTGTTTATCTGGGGATAATATGCAATTTCAATAAAAAAATGCAAAATGCTGGTTGACTCTCACGTAACGTGAGGCACTAACCTTAGTCGCAATTACAGGAGGAACGTATGCTATTTCAAGTCGGTGAAATCGCGGAAAAAACAGGGTTAACCATCCGTACACTTCATCATTATGAAGAGATTGGCTTGTTGCTTCCAACTGCAAGGACCGATGCGGGTTATCGGCTTTACAACATGCAATGTATAGAGCGTTTAACGCAAATTCAATTGTTACGGCAAGTTGGAGTCAAACTGAAAGACATCGGTGAATTACTCGATGGTCAGAGTGGGGATATCGCAAGTTTGTTGCAAGAACGTATTGCATTATTAACGGAACAAATGGAACAAATGGCAACGTTACGTTATCGATTAGAGCAATTACATAGGCAAATGCAAACAGGAGATGTTTTAACTCAGGCTGATTGGTTTTCTGTATTGGAGATGATGTCGATGTTTGATAAATATTTTACCCCCCAAGAGTTGGAACAATTGCCATTGTATACAGCACATACGCTGAAAAACCAAGAATGGCAACAGCGTATAGCAGCAGTAAGTCAGTTAATGGAGCAAGGTGCAGCACCGCAATCTACAGAGGTGCAACAAATTGCACATGAATGGATGACCGCACTAGAAAGAGATACCGGAGGGAACCCTGATTTCTTTGCTCGGCTGAATCAAATTCATTTATCCGATAATACATTAGCTTATTCATCGGGGATTTCCGTTGCAATGATCCAATATGTTGCAGAGGGTTTTAGTGAATACCAATTGTCGTTGTTTAGACCACATTTAACGGCTGCACAATTTGCTTTGGTTAGGCAGCATTATTTTGCTTCGGGGCAGGTGTGGCCCGAATTAATTGCAGGTTTATATAATGCAATGAAAGCACGTAAATCCCCAGACTCAGAGGAAGTTCAGCAGTTGGCGAAAACCTGGTTAGCGATGTTTAATCAATTCACGGGGAAAGACCCTGAACTACAGGAAAAGATCCGTATGGTATATCGAGAAGAACCAAGGATTTCTCAAGGGACGTGGATGACCCCAGAAATTGGTCAGTATTTGTTTTCAGCTATCACTGTTTTGATGGCGCAATAAGTGAAATGGCCGCTATTTAGCGGCCATTGAAGTTGCTGACGAAGCGGGATAAAAGCGTGGTTTTCCCCGCTCCGTGTTATCAGCCGAAAATCAATGAATTGATTTTCCTCGTTTATTTCAGAACCCCTAACGACTGTCGCCAAACATGATATGTTTGTCAACAGTCTGAATGGCCGCTATTTAGCGGCCATTGCTGTTATCAATTTTATTTGTTATTTGACAGGGCCTTACGGTGTTTCCAATACACGACAATTGAACCAATTAACCCACTCACGAGTAAAACAACAGGGATGATCATCAGTGCGCTGATAACAATTTGCTCATGTTCTTTTACAAAAGGAATTTGATTGAGGGCGTAACCTAAGCTCACAATTAAGCCAACCCATAATAAGCCACTTAACCAATTGAAAAATTGGAAACGACGGTGACTGAGTTCGGATAGCCCCGCGAGCAATGGTAATATTGTTCTAACAAATGCAAGAAACCGGCCTATAAGCAACGCATATAACCCTTGTTTGTTAAACATATTGTTTGCTTTAGTATGATATTCCTCAGGGATTTGGGATAACCAACGTTTGACAACGGTGGTCTCGCTTAGCCATCTTCCTTGTAGAAAACCTAGCCAACACCCTAAACTTGCCGCCACCGTTAACAATAATATGGTTGGAATAAAATGTAATACACCTTTGGCTATTAGTGCACCTGACAAGATAAGCAAGGTGTCTCCCGGTAAAAATGCAGCGGGAAGAACGCCATTTTCTAAAACAATGACAACAAAAAGCACGGTATAAATAACCCAAAGCACTTCAGGGTTGGAGAGTTTAAGGAAATCGTGGTTCCAAAGTGCCAGTACGATTTCGCGTAGGACTTCCATAATCGTTCCTGTATTTGCGTAAAAGCGAATTTCTTTATTAACTATATTACAGGAAAAATGTGCGTCGAGTTTGATTTGTTTGATGAATTAGTGATTTAGCAAATTAATTGCAGGCAACAAGCAAATGGAAACCTGCAATTTAAAATAATTAATTTATTGATTTTTAATGAAAATCAAATTCGCTCGAAAGCTAATTGTAAATCATGAATTAAATCATCAGGGTGCTCTAAGCCGATATGCACTCGGAAAAATGTCCCCTCTTTAGGTGAAAAATCATATTGGCGCATGTTTTGTAAATCCTCTTTTTGATACCCCAAAATCAGTGATTCAAACCCACCCCATGAATACCCCATTTTGAAATGAGTAAAGTTATCAAGAAATATGGTGAATTGCTCAGGAGATAATCGAGATTTTAGTTGAAAAGAGAATAAGCCATTACAGCCAGAAAAATCGCGTATGAAGTATTCATGACCGGGCGATGATGGAAGTGCAGGATGAAAAACTTGGTCGACTTCTGGCCGTTGCTGTAGCCAGTGTGCAATCTGCAAACTATTAATTTGGTGCTGTTTTAATCGAGTTGCTAGGGTATGAAGCCCTCTGTTTGCCATATAAACGGTATCAGGATCTGCGGTTTGGCCTAATAGATAAGAATTTTCACGTAATGTTTCGATACAACGTTGATTGGCAACAGCAAGACCTAACATGCCGTCAGAGTGGCCGTTAATATATTTTGTGGCAGACTGAATGGATATATCAATATCGAATAATAAGGGCTTAAGCAATACGCCAGCCGCCCAAGTATTATCAATCATAATAATAATTTCAGGTGATTTGGCACGGACTGCATGAACAATAGCCGGTAAATCATGAACTTCCATTGTAATAGAGCCGGGTGATTCTAAGAAGACGATACGAGTATTTGGCTGGATTAACTCAGCGATATCTTCCCCAATTAATGGGTCGAAATAAGTCGTTTGAACGCTTAGCTTAGTTAAAATGTTGTCGCAAAAATTCTGCGTAGGGTCATAGGCAGAGCCGGTAACAAGGATGTGCTCTCCCGCTGAAATAAAAGACAAAATAGCATTGGTAATTGCGGCTGCACCCGAAGGATAAAGCACACAGCCAGCCCCTTGTTCTAATTCGGTCATTGCTTCTTGAAAAGCAAAATGTGTTTGTGTACCCCGTCGCCCATAAAATAAAGTGTTACCTGCACGGTGACGGGTTGCGTGACGTTTTTCTTCCAGAGTGTCAAAAATAATAGATGATGCACGCTGAATAACTGGGTTTACCCCTTTTTGTGTGTACTTAGGGTTTCGACCAATATGTACTAATTGAGTTTCAGGTTTACTCTCTGCCATGATTTTTCCCTACACAGAATGTGATTTGCCGAATTCTAAGATGATTAATACTAAGACGTTAAATGATCTCGAAGGAAATGTAACCTGAGTATTCTTCAACTTTCATTTTAAATATGGGGATGAAGTAAATTTGTGGGTAATCTACCGAGTGAAAGCAACCAAGGCCGATGGTGAACTAGCTAAATTGTTAACTCAAGGCTGAAGATAAATAACCGTATCATAGAAGAGGGCTTCTTTGTCGAAGAGCAAAAAAACATAAAAAAATTGCAAATACTAATGATAATTACTATCAATTCGCGCTGTGTTTGATATTATCAGCAGCGTCTTTTTGAAAAGAATGGACAGTGCGAGTCAAATTTCGCTTTTAATGGTTAGTCGATGAATGGCACAATCATCGATATAAATTTTGTTATACAACACTAAAAAGAGAGTAAAGGCCAACTGATGCGTAAACTAACAGCTTCTATTCTATTGGCGTTCGGCTTGATGGGGACGGCAGTCGCTGAAACCACACCTGCAACAACACCAGCGGCGTCTCAAAATACATCCTCAACACCATCGGTAGAAAATTCTGCTACGCCAACCACAACGGCACCAAATGCTGAGGTTGCATCAGTACCCGCAGAGCCCATTCAAGGGGAAGGTGGAAATACATCAGCGGTTAGCGAAAATATTGAGCTGGCAACAGAGGCACCAACTGGCGGGTTTGATCAAGACTTATCTGTTTGGGGGATGTACCAAAATGCAGATAATGTGGTTAAAACCGTGATGATAGGTTTAGTCATTGCTTCAATTATTACTTGGGCACTGTTCTTTTCAAAAGGGTTAGAAATCTTAGTTGCACGTCGCCGCTTAAAAGAAGAAGCCAAAGCGATTGCAGAAGTAAAATCACTTGATGAAGCTGTCAGCATTGCAGATGGTTTCAAAGCTAATAGTGTTACCCGTATGCTATTAAATGAAGCTGTTAATGAAAGAACACTTTCTGTCAATAGTACTGACTTATCAGGGACTAAAGAGCGTACTTCGTTCCGCCTCGAAAGAGCTGTCGCTGGAATTAGCCGTTATATGGGGCGCGGAAATGGTTATTTGGCAACGATTGGCGCGATCTCTCCATTTGTCGGTTTATTTGGCACAGTTTGGGGGATCATGAACAGCTTTATTGGAATTGCTCACTCACAGACCACTAACCTTGCCGTCGTTGCACCAGGGATAGCAGAAGCATTGCTAGCGACTGCAATTGGTCTTATCGCCGCAATTCCAGCCGTTGTGATTTATAATATTTTTGCTCGGATGATCAACAACTACCGTGGTCAAGTAGGGGATGTCGCTGCTCAATCTGCATTATTATTGGGACGTGATCTCGATCTGGCAAATAGCAAAGCAAGGTAATTATTATGGCAATGCGTTTAGGTGACGAACAAGACGATAGTGGTGAAATGCATGAAATTAACGTAACGCCTTTTATTGACGTTATGTTAGTTTTATTGATTATCTTTATGGTTGCGGCACCGTTGGCAACTGTTGATATTAAAGTCAACTTACCTGCTTCGACTGCGAAGCCGCAGCCACGCCCAGAAAAACCCGTATTTCTAACTGTTAAAGCAGACAACCAACTCTTTATTGGTGATCAAGCGGTATCAAAAGATCAGCTTTCAGCAATGCTTGACCAAGCCACTAGTGCGAATAAAGATACAACAATCTTTTTTCAAGCTGATAAGAGTGTAGATTATGAAACTATGATGGATGTAATGAACGCATTACGCCAATCAGGGTATTTAAAAATCGGTCTAGTTGGTATGGAAGCGACATCCTCTTCTAAATAAGGGGAGCATCAAATCTTTCCGGCGCGTTTTATCCTTTGGGATGGAACGCGTTTTTTTATGTATAAAATTAATTGTTCAAAAATAGCTATGTAGTGTTTTGAGCTAACCTCTTTATAGTATTTCTCTTGTGCTTAATCATATTTTTTAGTGATTAACTTATTTTTAAAGCGTTTTATTCTTATTTCACACTATTTTTTCGTCAAATTTATGGGGCTATAGTTTGTTCTTCATGTTTTTTCGCCGATTTTTAGGCGGGGCGTTGGTTATAGTAATAAAAAAATAAGGGGGAACATTAAATTTTATAATGAATAGGTGTTGCTTGGCATCTGATTTTTGATGATAACGGTAAGTGATAGCTTTATTTTTCTAGAATACGCATAAGAAATGTTGATTATTGAGTTGGTTTTTTAGTTTTAAAATGCGAGTTTGTCTGGTTGTAAATGCTTTTTATTTTGTTAAAAACAATTTTAAAGATAAGTTATATATAATAAAAAATAAACCATTTTGTTAATAAGGTTTTATGTTTTTATCTTTTTTACCTGTTAATATCAATAACCATATATATGTTACGGCCATTTTATTGTTTAAAAAAAAACAAAAAATGATTGTTAATCATAGGAATAGTAGCTATTAGTTTTATTATGTAAATTTAAAATACACAGATAAGTATATCTGCTTATTTCTTTTGTTTTTTTATATGTAAGTATTATTAATGTTTATATGGGGTTTGAAATCTTAAATAATATATTTAAGTAATTATCTGTAGTGATTAAATAATATTAAAGTTATTTATTGGAAATTATTTTAAATATGTAAAATATATATTTAACGAATAAATGTAAATTGTCTGTAATATCTTAACTATAAGACTATTATTTTGTTGTTTTTCTGTGAATTTACATAACTAATTGATTTAAAATGAGAATGTTTTTTTATTTTCACGTAGGGACTCGAACAAAAAAATGCTTGCGCAACAAATGTATTACGTTATAATGCAATCAATAACATTTAGAAACACTTTTAAATACCTTGTTATATTGAAATGTTTATTTAAAATTTACTTACGCTAGGGTTAATAAAGCCATCGCTAATTTTTGAATTTTAAATTTAGCAAGTTATTAGGCTTTATCTTAAAAATAACTATAATTACTTAGTTAGATAATTCGAATAGCGGGCGTATTTATATAGTGAGATAAGTGTTATTACTGGAGTCAAATGGGCTGACTACAGACTACGCATAGCAAGCGTCGCCGTAATACGGCAATTTCATATTATACACCTCTATAGATAAAATAAGACTACACTTCCAGCGTTATCATTTCGATAACGCTTTTTTTTTGTATTCATTTCGCAGTTTAAGCTCTCATCTCTTTCTGGGATAACATAAAGAAAACAATACAAGTTAACTAAAGAATGAATTGATATAGCTAAGGGGGTGAGATATGAGAAGCATCAACCTTTTCTGTGTTTTATGATGAAATGGCTTCACGAAAAAATTTATCAGAGTATGATATTGCCTCTTCGCTGTGGGGTATCGATATAACTACTTATAAAGATAATTATACAACGGCGAATTTCTCTGCCAGGATCTGGCGTGAAACGAATTGGAAGTAACAATGACTTGGTCTGATTTTAAATCTCACTATCTCATCGGTTTTTGGAAACCATTACCTGCAGTAATTGCTGCGGGGATCTTATCAACTTATTATTTTGGCTTAACGGGCACATTTTGGGCTGTGACTGGCGAGTTCACTCGCTGGGGCGGACATGTCATGCAACTTTTTGGTGCGGAGCCTGAAACTTGGGGATATTTTAAAGTTATTGGCTTTGAAGGCACGCCATTAGACCGTATTGATGGTGTTATGATTATTGGTATGTTCGCAGGGTGTTTTGCGGCAGCCCTTTGGGCCAATAACATCAAATTACGTATGCCTCAACACCGAATCCGTATTTTCCAAGCAATATTAGGCGGTATTATTGCGGGGTTTGGGGCTCGTTTAGCTATGGGGTGTAATTTAGCCGCATTCTTTACTGGGATACCTCAATTTTCATTACATGCGTGGTACTTTGCCGTTGCCACTGCTGCTGGGTCATATTTTGGCGCCAAGTTTACACTGATGCCAATGTTTCGGATCCCCGTGAAGCTCAAAAAGGTCAATACTGCATCCCCTCTAACCCAAAACCATGATGTGGCGAAAAGACGTTTTAAACTTGGTATGGTGATTTTTACTTTAGCCATTGCTTGGGGTTTTTATACGTTGCTTGATTCTCCAGTGATGGGGTTCGCGATTTTATGTGGGATAGGTTTTGGTTTATTAATTGAGCGAGCTCAGATCTGCTTTACTTCTGCGTTTCGTGATCTTTGGATCACGGGGCGTACGCATATGGCGAAAGCAATTATTATCGGCATGGCGGTTAGTGCCGTGGGGATTTTTAGCTACGTACAATTAGGTGCTACACCTAAAATCCTATGGGCAGGCCCGAATGCAGTAATTGGTGGTCTATTATTTGGCTTTGGTATCGTTCTTGCTGGTGGTTGTGAAACGGGCTGGATGTATCGTGCTGTTGAAGGCCAAGTTCATTATTGGTGGGTTGGCTTCGGTAATATTATTGGCGCAACAGTTCTTGCTTATTATTGGGATGATTTGGGCCCTTGGTTGGCCACTGATTTTGATAAAGTTAATCTATTAGAAACTTTTGGGCCAGAAGGTGGTTTATTGGTTACTTATGCATTATTAGCGGTAGCGTTTGTGCTGATGCTGTTATGGGAAAAACACTTTTTCCGTAAACGAGAGCAAAAGTCATCGAATACATCCGTGGAGGCAGTATGAACAAGAAAGACATTATCCCTGATTACCGCTTAGATATGGTTGGAGAACCTTGTCCATATCCTGCTGTAGCAACGTTAGAGGCTATGCCATCACTGAAAAGCGGTGAAATCTTAGAAGTGGTAAGTGACTGCCCCCAGTCAATTAATAATATCCCACTAGATGCGAAAAATTATGGTTATACGGTGTTGGATATTCAACAGGATGGGCCGACTATTCGTTATCTTATCCAAAAATAACAGATACCCGTCATACTTCGCGCTGTAGCGTTGTTGACCGCTCTCACCGCCCCTAGTCACATACTTTTGTATGCTCCTAGGGTTCGGTTCGCTTGTCGCCTAGCTACGGCACAAATTATTTAAGGTATATTAGTGACTTACCATTCAATTTATTAAAATATTTAAATTGCAGATGGGTTTATGAGTAAAATATCGACAGATGTTCAGTTAATCTTCTTGCCAATTTGTAATATCAAGGACTAATTCACACTCATCGTCAATATATCCCCCTGTAGGGACAAAACCGAGCTTTTTGTAAAATTCGAATGGGCTTTCCTCCCCTTCGCCACAACTGTTATAAAGGCGCGGATAGCCTTTCTTTTTTAGATAAGCAATGACTTGAAGTAATGCTTCGCGACCAAACCCTAGTTTTTGATAGGGTTCCGCAATCATAAAGCGCCACAGCATAATGCCATCATATTCTAATTCATCATCATCTAAACCAGAGTGAAGCATGATAAAGCCAACAGGGACATCATCTGCGTAAATTCCTCGGTACCACGCACAACTAGAAAATTGTGCTTCGACCATAGAATAAGCATTATCTGCCACCATATTACGTTGTGCTTCACTAAGGGTATGACTTAGTAAGCAAATTTCAGAGAAATTATCAGCAGTGATTTTTTGCAAGGTGACCAGTGAATTTTCATCCACTTCAGGTTCGATGAGCTCTTTCATAACAATTCCTTCGATAGAATATTGACCATAGCTCCAATGATGGAGGTTATTATTTATTATTTTTGTTTAACAAACTAAGTATCAAATAAATTGGTAGTGTGGATGTAATTTAATCAACCAGAGATTGAGTGAGCAGTCAATGACTTAATTGTGGCTATGTAAGCAGGGTCTAAAAAGAAATGGCAACTTAGTTAGGTAATAAGTTGCCACCGTGAGATGAAAGGGAACCTGAAGGAAAATTAGTGCTCGGCTTCGCCACCTAACACATCAATTAAACGGGCGATCAAAGCGCTAAGTTCGCCGGTCATTAACACATAGTCCGCATCAAATTTTTGGGCGAAATCTTCTTTCGCAATATCATCGTTTTGACCTTTTAATGTATCGCTAAATTTTAACCTTTTTAGTGAGCCATCATCAGATAACATAAACTGAATTCTTTCTTCCCAATCTAACGCTAACTTAGTGACTAATTTGCCCGCTTCGATATGAGTTGTAATTTCATCAGAAATTAAATCTTGTTTTTTACAACGGATAATTCCGCCTTCTTCTAGGATGGCTTTAAGTTCTGCTTCATCCATTACCGCGAAACCTTGTGGTAATGAGCCAGAACGAACCCATTCGGTTAGTGTGAGTTCTATTGGGTCTTTAAATGTAAGTGGAACTACGGGTAAAGACCCTAAGCTTTTACGTAACAAAGCAAGGTTGTCTTCTGCACGTTTTGCACTGGCGGCATCAACAATAATTAATTGATTGACGGTGTCGATCCAAATATAGGTTTTGCTAAACTTACTGAATGCACGGGGAAGCAGAGTATGCACGACTTCATCTTTTAAGGCGTCTTTTTCTGTTTTCTTTAATTTGCGGCCTTGGTCTGCTTCTAGTTTTTCAATTTTATCCTGTACTTCTTGCTTAATTACAGGAGATGGCAGTATTTTTTCTTCTTTTTTTGCACAAATGAGAATTTGATTGCCTGCTACATGGGTCAAGGCGTCTGCGCCATTCATCGGTGCTACCCAGCCTGTTTGCATCATATCTTGGCTGCCACAAGGGTGATAGGCAAGTGAGGCAAGCTGTTTTTCCAGATCATCAGCGGAGAGTGCCAAATCCCGATTCAGGCGATAGACTAATATATTCTTGAACCACATGAAAAACCTACCTTTGTTGATAAATAGCCAATTAGAGCAAGGGGCTATGATAGCGAATTGTCCGTTATTAAGCGAAAAAAATGTGTTTAGGCTTTGTCGTCCACAATTTTAATGTCTAAGCCTTGAAAATATTGATGAAGACAAGCCATGATAACCAGATAAATGAAAAAAACATTAGAGAGCATCATTATGAGAATAGGTATTGACCTTGGTGGTACAAAAATTGAAGTGATTGCACTAGATAATAACGGTGAAACGCTATTTCGTAAGCGGGTCCCTACTCCTAGGGGGGATTATGATGCGACACTTAGGGCCATTGCAAGTTTAGTGAGTGATGCGGAAACTGCGACAGGGCAGTCAGGGAGCGTTGGCGTTGGGATCCCAGGAACATTATCCCCCGTGACAGGAAGGGTTAAAAATGCCAATTCAACATGGTTAAATGGTCAATTTTTTGATGCAGATTTAGGTCAATTACTAGGACGACCCGTTAAAATTGCTAATGATGCGAATTGTTTAGCGGTATCAGAAGCGATTGATGGGGCTGGAGCTGGCGGAAAAGTTGTTTTTGCGGTGATCATTGGTACGGGGTGTGGTGCAGGGGTGGCAATCAATGGGCAAGTTCACTCTGGCGGTAATGGTGTAGCTGGGGAGTGGGGGCATAATCCTCTACCTTGGCAAGATGACCAAGATAGGCTATTTATTGCTGAAGAGCATTGTTATTGTGGGCTAAATGGCTGTACAGAGCAGTTTGTTTCAGGGACGGGGTTTATCGCTGATTATAAAAAGTTAGCTGGAGAATCTAAGACTGGAATAGAAATTATTCAGTTGGCGCAAAATGGTAACAAGCACGCCATCAAAGCATTTGAAAATTACCAGAATCGCCTCGCGAAAGCTTTGGCTCAAGCTGTTAACATGTTAGACCCTGATGTTATTGTGCTAGGTGGGGGGATGAGCAACGTGGATGCGTTGTATGTCAATTTGCCTGAAAAAATACGCCAGTGGGTATTTGGTCGGGAGTTCGATACACCAATTCGTAAAGCCGCGCATGGCGATTCTAGTGGCGTGCGCGGTGCTGCATGGCTATTTTCCGCCTAATTCCAATATGTGTTATTGGCTACACTCTGCGAATCGGGCCATATACATTAGTATATGGCCCACGTTATCCTCTTTTGTCGCCTAACGATAAAGCAAAATTTCAGCAAATAATTTAGAGGATTAATTATAATTCAGTATTTAAATAGTTTTTATATTACTTAAATTAAATTTAGGTTAATTAAAATACTATTTAAGTTGTGATACTTATTAAGTCACGTAGGTAACATGGCTAATTATTTTATTTATCAAATTTAATAATATTTTAATGCCTATTATGTATAGAAAATAGGGAGTGATTTAAATCACAGTTCTCTTTCTCTTCAAAAAATAGATTCAGCAAAATAACTTCAATTATTTTATGTGAATTTGTCACTATTAATTCATTTTTGTGACCGATATAAAAATCAGGCTTGATAAAAAGATGAAAACCGTGATTTAGTCACAAAAAATGGTTACTGTTTGCAGTGTATTATCATTAAAGATTGATGCTATGCACATAGTGTAAATTTTTAACGCTATTTTTGTTTGTTAATTGTTCAATAGCGCGGGATGAAAATACAAATTTGAGAGGCGATTTTCTCTCAGTAATGGCAACGAAGGGGATTACATGAATAAAGTATTGAAGCTTTCAACGCTTGCTATGCTAGTCGCATTTAATGCGAATGCCGCAACGGTTGATTTACGAGTGATGGAAACATCAGATGTTCACAGTAACTTGATTGATTTTGATTATTATAGAGACAAGCCAACCGAACAGTTTGGATATGTACGTACGGCAACACTGATTAATGCCGCAAAAAAAGAAGCAACAAACTCTGTATTAGTCGATAACGGAGACTTAATCCAAGGTAGTCCACTGGCTGACTATATTGTTGGCGAAGGTTTAAAAGAGGGTGAGTCGCATCCGGCACATAAACTATTAAATACGATGGGTTACACAGTAGGTAATTTTGGTAACCACGAATTCAACTTTGGATTAGATTTCCTGCATAAAGCAATTAAAGGTGCTAAATTCCCATACATCAATGCGAATATTATTGATGCAAAAACAGGTGAAAATTACTTTAACCCATACATTATTGTTGATACACCTGTTAAAGATAGGGATGGTAAAACACACACCATCAAAATTGGTTACATCGGCTTTGTACCACCACAAATTCTAATTTGGGATAAGCCAAATCTAGAAGGTAAGGTTTTAGTGAATGATATCACTGAAACTGCGAAAAAATTTGTTCCTCAAATGAAAAAAGAGGGAGCCGATTTAGTCGTTGCTATTCCTCACTCAGGCTTCTCTCAAGAGCCTTATAAAGCAATGGCTGAAAACTCAGTGTATTACCTCAGTGAAGTTCCAGGTATCGATGCCATCATGTTTGGCCATTCACACGGTGTATTCCCAAGCAAAGACTTTAGCGATATTAAAGGTGTTGACGTTACAAAAGGTACAGTCAATGGTGTACCTGCGGTAATGCCAGGTCAATGGGGCGATCATTTAGGTGTCGTTGATTTAGTCGTAAATAATGATGATGGCGGTTGGAAAGTTGTCGATGCGACAGCTCACGCGCGCCCTGTTTATGATAAGCCTAATAAGAAAGCCCTTGTTGAGCGAGATGAATCTCTCGCTAAAATTATCGATAAAGAACACCAAGATACGCGTAAATTTGTTGGTAAACACATCGGTAAAGCATCTGAAAATATGTACAGCTATTTAGCGTTGGTTCAAAGTGACCCAACTGTACAAATTGTTAACGATGCCCAAGTTGATTACACCAAAAACTTTATTCAGGGTGACCCAGACCTTGCTGATTTACCTGTTTTAGCAGCTGCTGCACCATTTAAAGCGGGTGGACGTAAAAATTCTCCAACTGAGTTTATTGAAGTTGAAAAAGGGGATTTAACCTTCCGTAATGCGGCAGATTTATATTTATATCCGAACACACTTGTTGTTGTTAAAGCAACTGGTGCAGATGTTGTGGAATGGTTAGAATGTTCTGCGGGGATGTTTAATCAAATTGACCCACAATCAACAGCACCACAAAGCTTACTAAATTGGAATGGTTTCAGAACTTATAATTTTGATACTATCAGCGGTGTAAATTACCAAATCGACCTGACGCAGCCTGCAAAATATGATGTTGATTGCCAAACGATTAATAAAGATGCTAACCGAATCAAAAATGTAACCTATCAAGGTAAACCAATTGATCCTAAAGCAACTTTCTTAGTGGCAACGAATAACTATCGTGGCTACGGCGGTAAATTTGCGGGAACAGGTGAGAATAATATTGCATTTGCTTCCCCTGATGAAAACCGTTCTATTTTAGCTGCATATATCGCTAAAGAGTCTAAAGATAAAGGGCAAATCGCTACCAAGGCGGCTAATAATTGGTCATTTACACCAATTAAAACAGACAAAAAGCTGGATGTACGTTTTGAAACTGCGCCAAGTGAAAAAGCAGCAAACTTTATCAAAGAAAATGCTCAGTACCCAATGAAACAGGTTGGTACTGATGAGATTGGCTTTGCTATTTACCAAGTTGATTTAACAGCTAAGTAATTATTCAAGTAGTTATCTGAGTTTAAGCCTACCGTTTGGTGGGCTTTTTTATATTTATAAATTGGTTAATATAGAGATAATATGCTTGAAGTGTTGCTAGATAAAATGAGTCTTACAAACTTGTTATTTTGGATAAATAATGCTCGGAATATTATGACTGTATTTAAATTAAATATTCCGAGCTATTTTAATATTAAAAATAAATTATTCATAAAAAACATTCAACATCGGTAGTTTTGTATTTTTGTCATATTCGACTTTAACATAATCAGACTCTACAGTTTTGCCTCCACGTAAAGAACCTGTTATTGATATATCTTTTCCTTTTCGATAACACTTAATATTGACTTGTTCTTTACTTTCCATATTTATAGAGCATTGAGGTTCATAGACATAGCCTGTAAATGTAATTGCACCTCCTGAATAATTATTACTAGCATAGGTGAAAGAAAAACTTGAAAGGATTATAGCAATAGCAGATGTTAGCAAAGATAAACATTTCATAGTCCACCCCCCCTTAATAACACAAGCCACTATTATTAGTGCTTTTGTGTTCTTATTTCAGTGTAGTTCAAATATCGGCAATGCAAAATAAAAAATGAGAATATATTGAATGTTTTTTTATTGAATTTTATATATGATTGATAATTATGTGTTTTTGTATTTTATTCTAATTGGGGGGTAAAAGGCAATGAAAGATGAAGGAGGAGAGTAGAATTGAAAATGTATCTTTTAGTTAAATGTTATTAATAGTTTTTCAATAATCATTGATAAATCTAGTTAGTTTGGATTAAGTTGCCATTTAATATTTTTGACACATTTAGAATTATTAGGTATCCCTGATGATGACGAAAATGTATTAACTTAAATTAGATTGAAAAATAACCTTCCCACAAAAATATGCAGTAGGAAGGTTATTTGAAAGTTTTGTATATTATTTGAAAACTTTAAAACGCACTTCGTCAGCCATAAAGTCTTTATCACCAGCCGGCGCATTAATTGAGCCAAAAACAAGTTGTGCACGTAATATCCAGTTAGCTGGCACATTCCACGTTTTTTGCACATCATTATCAATTAACGGGTTGTAGTGTTGTAATGAAGCACCAATATTTTCTTGTGATAATGCCGTCCATACTGCAAATTGTGCTATACCGCTAGCTTGTTCAGACCAAATGGGGAAATTATCTGCATATAATGGGAATTGTTCTTGTAAACCAGTCACAATATCTTGATCTTCGAAGAAAAGAACCGACCCCGCACCAGCAGCAAAACTATCAATTTTTTGTTCTGTTGCAGCAAAAGCCTGTTCAGGAACAATTTTACGTAATGCTTCTTTAGTTATGTTCCATAATTTTTTATGTTCCGCACCAAATAAAATCACAACACGTGAAGTTTGGGAGTTAAAGGATGATGGAGAATGTTTTACTGCTTCTTTAATCAATTTTGTAACATGCTCTTCAGACACCGGCAAAGCATCGCCAAGGTTATAAATAGTACGGCGATTTTTAATCATTTCGATAAATGCATTAGACATTTTGGTCTCCTAGCTTTTCATTAGCGCACGGCATTATTATGGAATAAATTTAAGAAGCCGTAGTTTGTTTCAATGGTTATTACTATAACGGGCTAGAGATAAAATCATAGAAAAAAAATTTAACGATAAGGTTCAAAATTTTGATTTAAGTTTTAAATATTATTATTTTCAATAATATCAATTGATTAGGTGTTGTTTTTTGTTGGTCGTAGGAATATTATGGAATATAAATAGGAAAAATAAATTAAATTGAAAGAAAAAAATTGAGAGAGTAGAAAGACCATCAATAATATATAAGTTCAAAAGAAAAACCCAATGGGGTGGCGTAAGACCCCACTAGGTAAAGTGATAAATAATTAAGCTCAATCTAGCTAGTTAAGGCCTTTGGTCATTTAAAATTTTGAGCCACCAAAGTTATCATTGATATATTTTTTGACTCATTCAGTGTGGTACAGTTTTGTTGGTTTAGCAAATTTAAGGTCAGCTTATTGCTCGTTGTTACAACCAATAAGCTGATACTATGGTTAATTGTTTTGTCATGCTCTCTCTGTATGGCTTAGCCTAGGATTTCAACAAATTAAGTGTGTACTCACTATCATAAAGGCAGTCAATTTACCCGGTACTGTGCAGGGAGTTCGCTAAAGCCAAGCCCATTGGCCTTTTTTACTGCAATTTGAACGGGAATGCGTTCTTTCATTGCTTCAATATGGCTAATTACACCGATGGTTTTACCAGATGCGTTTAAACTTTCTAATGCATCAAGAGCAATATCTAAGGTTTCAGCATCTAAAGTGCCAAAGCCTTCATCTAAAAAGAGTGATTCTAATTGTGTGCGGTTACTCACCATGTCCGATAACGCTAGTGCTAACGCTAAACTGACTAAGAAACTTTCCCCTCCAGATAAGGTTTTAATATCCCTCACGGTATCAGCTTGCCAGCCATCGATGACTTGCAACTCAAGGTTAGACTGATGATTCCGCTGTAATAAATAGCGGCCATGTAGTTTATCAAGTTGTTGATTAGCAAGAGACACTAAACAGTCTAAAGTCAATCCTTGTGCATAACGACGGAATTTATCCCCTTCGGCGGAACCAATCAGCCCACTTAAGTAGCTCCAATCATCATAGCTTAATTGGCTTTTTTCTATTTCCTGTAGCAAACCTTGCTGCTGCTGGCGTAGTTGCTTGTCCATCCCTAACTGGTTAATAATTTGGCCTTGTTCTTGGTTTAACTGTTTAATTTCTTCATCAAGAGCAATAATAGTGGTGTGTATTTGCTCTTCAGGGATATCAGAAAAACCCGTAATCACTTGTTGCTTTAGCGCTTCTATCGCGAGTTGGCATTCTTTATGGCGTGTTTGATTTTGTAAAAGGTTTTGATTGACGCGTTGCTTTAATTCTTCTAACAGTTGTTTTTCCTCTGAGGTTAATAAAGCATCGAGGAATTTTTGTTGTCTGCTAAATGGGCTGTTCTCCAGCGCTTGTGTGAATTGCGACTCAGCCTGATCCCGCGCTGTGGTGGTCTTACGGGTTATTTCAATTAATTCTTGGTAACTTCCATTCATTACAGAAATTGCATTATCAATCTCATTGAGTTGCTTATGCAGTGCTTCCTGTGCTTGGGAAAGCATTTCCTGTTTTGTATTCAATCGCTGAATATATTGACTCACAGGGAGCCCTGAAAGGTGTGTTTTTCGCAAAGTAGATTTCTGTTCTAAATCGATTTCAATGCGTTTTAATTGATGTTTATCGTTATCGAGCTGTTGGTTAAGCTTGTTTAGCTGGTTGGACTCTGATTGTAATGTCGCATTACTAACATCAATTTGTTGGCTGAGTGTTTGTGCCAACATTTTTTGAGTATTAAAAAACTCACCCCGTTGAGTGACTTCAGTTAGCCATGTATCAAATGTTTCGCTTTCCGGTAAGTTGAGGTCAAAAGGGGCTAATGCTAATTGTAGTTGACCTATTTGTTCGCGTTCGCGCTGTTGTATCTGGCATTGTTCTTTTTGGGTTTCATCAAATAACTGTGTTTGGTATTTCAGGCGTTCCTCGATTAATAATTGGTCAGCCTGTAATTGGTTAAAACTGGCTTGTAGTTCATGTTGCTGGTGTTTTGCTTGTTGGTATTCGTGTTCCAACGTCGCAAAATCGGCAACGATTTTTTGTTGGGAGGCCAGTTGGCAAGTCAACTCATCAATTAATTTGGTTACGGATTGTTCGTTCTGAGCAAGTTTTGGTGTAAGTGCTTGCTCACATGTTTTTTGCCAATGGTGAGTAAGTTCTTCTAATTGCGTTTTAACTTTCTGCTGTTGTTGTATGTTTTCGCTTTGGCGTTGGTTTTGTGTTGCTAATAATGATACCAGCCCAGCATGATGTTGTTTGAGGTTATCCATTTTTTCGGTTAACTCGTTCAACTGACTTTGTGTTTCGCTCAGATGAATAGATTTATATTTATCGACTGCTGGGTGTTCAGTTGCTCCACATAATGGGCAAGGTTCACCGGCGATAAGGTGTTGGCGTTCATTTTCTAAACTGACAATTTTCCGCTCTAGCTGCAACTTTTCATTTGTTAGTTTAATGAGTGGGGTTAACTCATTAATTTTTACCTTGGTTATATCTAGCTCTTTTTCAGATTGAGCGAGAGCTTGTGCTATTTCAGCTTGCTGTAGGTGGTGTTGCTGGAACTGTGCCTGAGTTGCGAGGTATTGGGATAACATTAATGGCAGCAACTTAGCGTGTTGTAGGCGGTTCTGTATTTGCTCAATGCGTTGAGTGTTAACCTTAATGTCTTGTTCTTGTTTGCTATTTTTGTAGCGTTCTTCTAATTGACGAAATACCGCCGTGTGTTGTTCTAGTTCGGCACGTTTTTGGGTTAGTTGTTGTGAGTGCTGTTGGTTGTTTTTTTGTAATTGCTGAGTTTCATGTGCGAGCGTTTGTTGTTTTTGAGTTAAATTAGCCCGTTTGTCGGCTAATTCAAAGACAAACTGGCTCTGTTGTTTCCAACTACCTATTTGCGTATGAATGTCGGCATCTTTATGTTTTTCTTCTAAAAATATATGCAACTGCGCTAATTCTTGGGTTGCGCTTTGAATATGATTTTGCGCTTCAATGACTTGTTGTTGCTTCAGCGTAAAAGAAGCTTGCTGCTCTGTTATTTGTTTAGTAAATTCAACCTGTTGCTGCTTTAATTGCGCAATTTGATTGTCAAGTGGGCGAACAATTTCCTCAATGAGTTGGTGCTGTTGTTTCGTGAAATTAATATGTTGTTGATAATCATTTTGGGCTTGTATTAATTTTTGTTGAACAGGGGTTCGTTCACCTTGTTTTATCGTTAAGGCATTATGCAGGCGAGTTTGTTTCTCCATTTGTTCAGTGAGTAGTTGCTGTTGGCGCTCGATATCTTGCCATAAGGGGCGAAGAAGCTCTGCTGGGCTATTGTCAGCTAATTTTTTCAATTGGGGTTGTGCATTCTCTAGCGCCAACTCAGCATTTTTTAATTCGCTGTCTAATGATTGCATTCGTTGAGTGAGCTGATGGAATTGCTTCCACCAATTAATGGCTTGCTGGTGGTGGTCACGCTTTTGTTTGAGTTGCGTTTCTTGTTGTAATAGCCCTGTTTGTTTTTCTAGCAGTGATTGATGTTCAGATACGCTAAGTAAATTAATAGCTTGAGCTTTAGCTTTCAGTAGGTCTAAATCAATTTTGGCTTGCTTATGTTGATTAAAAATATATATCGAGATTTGGCTATAGATTTCAGTGCCAGTAATTTCTTCGAGTAAGTCGGCTCGTTCTTTTTCAGATGCGTTTAAAAAGGCGGCAAAATCCCCTTGGGAGAGCAATATAGATTTAGTAAAGCGTTCATAATCTAGGCCTGTAATTTGGGCGATTAAATCTTTTATTTCAGTTATTTTTACTGTCAGTATTTGGTTGTCAGCAACGGTAGCGAGTTCTGCTTTTGGTTGTTGTAGATTCCCATCGGGTTTGCCTCCTGCCCGCCGTTGGCTCCAAAAGGCACGATAAGCTTTGCCTTTTACCTCAAACTCGACCTCTGTTAGGCACTCTCCAGTATGACGGGTCATTAGCTCATTTTGTGAGTTAGAAATGGTCTTTAAGCGAGGAGTTCGGTGGTATAAAGCTAAGCAAATTGCATCAAGTAGGGTGGTTTTACCTGCACCTGTTGCGCCGGTGATCGCAAATAACCCATTGCTAGCGAAAGGCTCTTGGGTAAAGTCGATTTTCCATTCACCTTTGAGGGAGTTAATATTTTTTAGGCGTAAACTTAAAATTTTCATATTGCTCCTTGCTACTCTTGGCGTAATGCGTCGTAAGATTGTTTAAATAGTTGGATAAGACGCTGCTCACGTTCAGGGTCGTCTAATTCCCCTTCAGCCAGACGACGTAAGAAAACGTCCTCGACACTGAGTTCACTCAGAGTTTCATTAGCTAAAGTGGTTGATTGCCCTTGTCGTAGTTTACGAGCGCGACGTAGCAAAACAATTTCAACGGGTAGGTTGTGTGTTAGAGATTCAATACGTTGTTGAATATCAGCAAGGTAATCTTGGGAAGCGACCTCGATATCTAGCCAAACGGGCTTATCGCCTTGGTAATTTCCCCATGCTTCGAGTTGTTTTTCTATGTCTTTTAATGACCCTTTAATGCTTTGCAGTGGTTGAATAATAGGGATTTCTAGTTGTGTGATTTGAGTGAGTTTAGCGCCATTGAATTCGACCAAACAAATACTTTTTTGCTGGGATGTCTCATCAAAACTTAGTGCGATGGGGGAACCACAGTAACGAATATGTTGGTTCCCGCCAATAACCTGAGGGCGATGAATATGCCCAAGAGCGATATAATCTGCGGGGGGAAATGCCCCTGATGGGAAAGCATCTAAAGTACCGATATAAATATCACGAACAGAATCCGTTAAAGCGGCACCGACAACGGTTAGGTGCCCTGTTGCGATAATAGGAAGATCTAACCCCATTGTTGTACGCTGTTCAAGGGCTAGTTGATAACTGACTTGGTAATGGTTATGGATCGCTGTTTGCAATGATTGTTGTTTTTCTTCAATACTTTGCCCCGCAATACTTAGTTGAATATCGCGTGGTCGCAGAAATGGAATTGCACACACTAAAGCGGCTGGCTGTGACTGTTTATCGTACAAGGTAATAACATTGGGTTCACTACTTGAAGTTATAACGTGAGTATTAAGATAGCTAAGCAATGCGCTAGACTCATTGAGCACAGAGACGGAATCGTGGTTGCCACTTAATATCACTAATTGGCACCCTGTTTTTTGCAAATTAACAATAAACTTATTGTATAACTCACGTGCATAGCTTGGTGGTGAGCCTGTATCAAAAATATCGCCAGCAACAATGATGGCATCAACTTGGTATAATTCGACTTGTTCAACGAGCCAATTTAAGAAGTGTTGGTGCTCAGGCGCACGGCTTTTGGTAAAAAAGTACTGACCAAGGTGCCAGTCAGAAGTATGAATAATGCGCATGAGTAATCAGTTCCTATCATCATTAAGAGCTATGAATATTCTACAAATCAGTATACCTGATCCCGCTAATTCATAGGGGAAAGTCAATTAATTTCTCATCTATTGCGGAAATATTTCACTTAGATGACATTTAACCGCTAAAATATAGAGGAATGTGTACTATATAGATTGATATTCATAATTCTGTCATAAAAGTGACGCATAATGCGTTCACATTAAAAATGTCTTCTTAGTTTACAGGAACAATCATGGCAAGACGCATTCTAGTTGTTGAAGATGAAGCGCCCATCCGAGAAATGGTTTGTTTTGTGTTAGAACAGAATGGTTTTCAGCCTATTGAAGCTGATGATTATGACAGTGCCATCGCTCAGATGGTCGACCCTTTACCTGATTTAGTATTACTTGATTGGATGATCCCCGGTGGTTCTGGTATCCAAGTGATTAAACACATGAAGCGTGATAGCGCCACGCGTGATGTTCCAGTCATGATGTTGACGGCTCGGGGAGAAGAGGAAGATCGCGTAAAAGGTTTAGAAGTTGGCGCTGATGACTATTTGATTAAGCCGTTTTCCCCAAAAGAATTAATTGCCCGAGTGAAGGCGATTTTACGTCGCATTTCACCAATGGCAACAGAAGATATTATTGAAATGAATGGGTTAACGCTAGATCCAACTTCCCATCGTGTGACCAGTAATGAGACGCCTATTGATATGGGGCCGACAGAGTATAAGCTCTTACATTTCTTTATGACCCACCCAGAGCGTGTATATAGCCGTGAACAGTTATTGAATTATGTCTGGGGGGCTAATGTGTATGTGGAAGATAGAACTGTAGATGTGCATATTCGGCGTTTGCGAAAAGCGTTGGAAATTGGTGGGCATGATAAAATGGTTCAAACTGTGCGCGGTACAGGTTATCGTTTCTCGGTTCGTTATTGAAAACTACCTAAAGAGAGGCATGCGTGCTTGAACGCTTATCCATTAAACAGCTGATTTTAGGGCTGTTTTTATTTATCTTACCAGCACTGATATTATCAGTTTTTATTGGCCACTTACCTTGGTTATTGGTGATATCACTGCTGGCCGCGCTGGTTTGGCATGGGTATAATTTATTAAAACTTTCCTATTGGCTCTGGTTAGATAAAAGTATGCTGCCACCGGAAGGGCGTGGAGGTTGGGAGCCTATCTTTTACGGTATCTACCAGATGCAGCAACGTAACCGTAAGCGCCGTCGTGAATTAGGCCAATTAATTAAACGTTTTCGAAGTGGTGCTGAATCCTTACCTGATGCGGTAGTCATGATGACAACCGAAGGGACGATTTTTTGGTGTAATCGTCACGCCCAAGCTTTACTGGGTTTTCGCTGGCCAGAAGATAATGGCCAACATATTTTTAATTTGTTGCGTTACCCTGATTTTAGCCGTTATTTTTCCATTAAAAATTACGAGCAAGCGCTAACTATTGAGCTTAATAGTGGTGAGATTGTTGAGTTTCGTATCTTACCTTATACCGAAGGGCAGTTATTGATGGTGGCACGAGATGTCACAGAAAAACGCCGTTTGGAAAAGGCTCGTAGGGATTTTTTTGCGAATGTAAGCCATGAATTACGTACTCCTCTTACCGTTATTCAGGGTTATCTTGAAGTGATGGATGACCAAGAAGGGGTATCTGCAGTTAATAAAAAAGCCTTGCATGTTATGCAAGAGCAAACGCAGCGGATGGATAATTTAGTTAAGCAACTGTTGCAGTTATCCCGTATTGAAATTGCCCCACAAATCAACCTTGATGAACAAGTTAATATCCCATTGATTCTCAAAATGATTGAGCAAGAAGCTCTGAGTTTAAGTCAGGGGCGTCATCAGTTTGTGTTTAATATTGATGAAAAACTGCGGGTTCATGGCAATGAAGAGCAGTTACGTAGCGCGGTTGCAAACTTAGTGTATAACGCAATAAGTCATACACCGGAAGGGTCAAAGATTTGGGTTGATTGGCAAAGAAATTATAGTGGTGCACGTTTTAGCGTGAGGGACAATGGCCCAGGTATCCCTGCAGAACATATTCCACGCCTCACTGAGCGGTTTTATCGGGTAGATAAAGCGCGTTCACGGCAAGGCGGCGGTGGGACAGGTCTTGGGTTAGCTATCGTCAAACATGCGGTTCAACATCATAGTAGCCAATTAGTGGTGACTAGCCAGATTGGTAAAGGGAGTGAATTTTCATTTACTTTACCAACGGTGTTAATTGTTGATGATAAAAACCTTAAAAAGTCATAAATAACTCCACTTTATTAATAGAATCAAAATATTAATAAAGTGGATTCTTTTTATTAATCGATTGATTAATTCTATTAATTCATTTTTTTTATATTTTATCCCACCAACTGTTCATTTTGAAAAAATATATCCTGAAAATTATCGAAATATGGGGGTGACAAAATGATGGGTTGTTTATTTTTCGAGCAAATCATATAACGGGGATTGTGATTTTACTGAAAGGAATCACTGGTTCTGAAAATTAGTTTAGTGATTTACTCTTGTTTTCACGTTTGCTATTGCCTTTTTGCCCTATAAAAGTTCTACTTGTTGTCAGTTATTGGCGAATTTTTCTGTTTATTAATTTTTCATTTTGTCAAATGCAAAAGAACATACCTTTTTGTATTGTTAATAGTATGTTTCTCAGAATTCTATCTCGCTATATATATTTCAAAGGGTTGCTAAGTGTAAACCCATAACTTTCTATTTTCGTCACTAAAAATTAACATAATATGGCTCATCGTTTATCATCTAGAGATATCATCGCATTAGGTTTTATGACCTTTGCGTTATTTGTTGGGGCTGGGAATATTATCTTCCCGCCTATGGTTGGTTTGCAGGCAGGGGAACAAGTTTGGACGGCAGCACTTGGGTTTCTTGTTACAGGTGTCGGTCTACCCGTTTTAACCGTTATTGCCCTTGCTAAAGTGGGTGGGGGGATTGAAGCCCTTAGTACCCCAGTGGGGAAAACGGCAGGGTTACTACTCGCGGTTATTGCTTATCTATCTGTCGGCCCTCTTTTCGCTACACCAAGAACGGCAACAGTGTCCTATAAAGTCGGTATCGCACCATTATTTGGTGGTGAATCTGACATGTTGTTACTGATCTACAGCCTAGTGTACTTTGTCTTAGTTATTGGTATTTCACTGTATCCGGGTAAATTACTAGATAGCGTAGGGCACATCTTGGCCCCTGTAAAAATGCTTGCTTTAGCTATTTTAGGCGTGGCTGCGGTAATGTGGCCTGCAGGCGACCCAATCCCTTCAACGGTAGATTACCGTGAAATGGCTTTCTCCAATGGTTTCATTAATGGTTATTTGACCATGGATACTCTTGGTGCCATGGTATTTGGTATTGTCATTGTTAATGCCGCCCGCTCAAGGGGGATTGAAAACTCTTCGTTATTGACGCGTTATACGATGTGGGCAGGTTTAATTGCTGGGGTATTATTAACGCTGGTTTATTTATCCTTATTTAAACTGGGCGAAAATAGCGGTTCTTTAATCCCTAACCCAGCAGATGGTGCAGATATTCTGCATACATATGTACAATACACTTTCGGTAACTATGGCAGTTTCTTCTTAGCCGTATTAATTTTTGTGGCGTGTATGGTTACTGCGGTTGGTTTAACCTGTGCATGTGCAGAATTTTTTAGCCGCTATGTATCTATTTCTTATCGTAAATTAGTTTTGATCCTAGGGGTTTTCTCCATGGTGATATCAAACCTTGGTTTAAGTAAACTAATTGCGTTTTCATACCCCGTGTTGGTCTCTATTTATCCACCATGTATTGTTTTGATTTTATTGAGTTTTACTCTGAAGTGGTGGAAGAATCCGACCGTGGTTATTGCCCCAACCATGTTAGTTAGTTTTGTTGTTGGTTTAATTGGCGCAGTTAAAGCCTCTGATCACTTAAAAGTGTATATCCCTGAGTGGATGACAGCAATGCCACTGTATAAGCAAGATTTAGTATGGGTATTGCCAACAATTGTTGTGTTAGTGGTTGCAATTTTGTGTGATAAATTTGTGTCACCGGCGGCGCAACATAAACAAGCGTAATCTAATTCACATGCTGATTTTTAGCTAATAAGACAAAGAGGAAAATACATTTTATCCTTCTTTGTTCGCAAGTTTAAATGCCCCCGTCATTATGGCGGGGGCATTTTTTTCAGGTATTAGTCAACCCCAACGGCACTCCCAGCAGGGCGTCGGACATCGTTAGAGCCATAAATAAAGCCTTCACGTACTTTTCCTGAAACAGCAGAATCATTGCCTGATGATTTGGCACTGACGCCAGCTCCTTCTGGAATGGCGACCATAATCAGCTCAGCTGCGCCCCAAGGGGTTTGTTCAACCATCTTGTAACCCATTTTATCAAGCAGGGCTAAGCTATCTTTAGAGACACCTCTTTGCTCATAATACACTTCATCTGGTAACCATTGATGATGGATCCTCGGTGCATTAACAGCTTCTTGTGGTGGCATACCGTGGTCAATAATATTTAATGCTGTTTGTAAGGTGATAGAAATAATTCTTGAGCCACCAGGCGAGCCTAATACTAAGAATACCTTGCCATCTTTGGTGACAATGGTTGGGCTCATTGAGGACAGGGGGCGTTTACCCGGAGCAATAGAATTGCGCTCACCTTGTACTAAACCATATAGATTTTTTTCTCCCACTTTAGTCGTAAAATCATCCATTTCATCGTTTAGAAAGAAGCCTGTCCCCGGTGGGATCACGACAGAACCAAAGCGACCATTGATAGTATAAGTAGTTGAAACTGCGTTACCTTTTTCATCAACGATAGAATAGTGCGTCGTCTCTGGTTTTTCGTGTGGTCCCATACCCGGTTGAACTTGAGTTGATGGTGTTGCTTGGTTAGGTTTTATTTCCTTACGTAATTCTTCCGCGTAAGTTTTACTCAGTAGTTTTTCTGTTGGGTTATCTACAAATTCAGGGTCACCAAGGAAGGTATTTCTATCCATATAAGCATGGCGCATAGCTTCAGTTAGCGTATGGATATAATCCGCAGAATTAAAGCCCATTTCTTTGAGGTCATAGCCTTCTAAAATATTGAGGGTTTGGCAAATGGTAACGCCTCCAGAACTTGGGGGGGGCGCCGAAATGAATTTATAACCTCTATATGTACAGCTAATAGGGGTTGTATCTGTGATGGTATAATCTGCAAAGTCTTTTGCCGTCAAAATACCACCATTTTTCTTTGAGGCTTCCTCGATAATTTTGGGGATTTCTCCCTCATAGAAGGCGGAAGGCCCATTTTTAGCAATTTTTTCTAGGGTATTGGCTAAATCACTTTGCACTAATAAATCGCCTGGTTGATAAGGGCTACCATTAGGTTTTAAGAAGATACGTGCGACTTCTGGGTCTTGTTTAAAACGCTCAGTGGTTGTGTCTAACACATCGGTATCTGCACGGGTTAGTACAAAACCTTCTCTAGCTAATTTGATAGCAGGCTCCATCACCTGTTGACGGCTCATTGTGCCATATTTTTCTAAGGCGTAGTCTAAGCCTTTGACCGTTCCCGGTACACCGGAAGCTAGGTAGCCATACAGGCTGGCATCTTTGATTAACTTACCCTCTTTATCGAGATACATATCAGCACTTGCTGCGGCAGGAGCGGTTTCTCTAAAGTTGATAAATAAATCTTTTCCATCTGCCAAATGAATGGTCATAAAGCCGCCGCCGCCAATATTACCACAGCATGGGTTCACAACCGCTTGGGCATAACCGACAGCAACAGCTGCATCTATAGCATTACCACCAGATTTGAGGATATCCGCACCAATCTGCGAGGCTAAATGTTGGGATGAAACAACCATGCCTTTCTTGGCTTCAACGGCCGGTTCTGATGCGGCAAAGAGTTGAGTTGAAAATAATAAGGAAAGTAATAAAGCAGCAGGGCGTAATGATGTTCTGATCATTAGTATCTCCCAGTTAAGGTAAGGTTTGATGTAACACAAATTAATAATATGAATGATTTGTTAATTATTTGTGTTTTTAATGTATAGCATACAATAGTGCGGAATGTTGAATATTTGAGTTAATAAGTGTTAACTTGGTAGGGTTATTTATGAATAAGCAGGGATTAAATATGGATAGGAAAAGGGCTCAAAAAGAGCCCGTAAAGTATATTATTTTTTGTTAAACAACGACATGTGGACCCAGCCATTATTGGTTAAAATGAGAGGGCTTTGTTGTGCACGCTCAGCATGTGTTTGTGCTGATTGAATTTGCGGGTAAGCCGCCATCACTTTTTCATTTTTAGCCCATGGAGCCACATCTTCCAGTTTTTGGGTATAGTTGGCTATAGAGATTTTCTGCCCACCGCGTTCAGCGGGTTCAGTAAAGTTTGTGACTTCATTGACGACTAATTTGCCAGTGCAAAAGCTACCGCGTCCCGAAAATTGAGATTGTTTTTCGTCGTAGAATTTCTCACCTTCACTAGTCAGCGTATATTCAACCCCTTCGCCAGTATGTTCCCCACTCCACATGTCTTTCATGGTGACTTGTTTTTCAGCTTTAGCTAGCAAGCCCGCATCAACTAAGGTATCGAGTTGTTCAATATTACGAGCGCTAAATTTCGTGATAAAGCCTGCTGGCATTTGACCGACATTGATGCAAATAACTTTTCTAGTATCAAGGTAGTCTTGGATGGATTTTTTGAAGTTACTTTCAGATGCGGTTTGGCTGTTGTCACAGCCAGCAAGCAATGCACTGATAATAGCCACTGAGGCTGCGAGTTTTAAGTTCATTTTCCTATACCTAGTTTTCGTTATTTTTATTTAAATTAAAGATGCGATAGTTTAATTGGAGCATCTAAAAATGATGAATTTGTAACTAAATGTCGCTAAATGTAACCATATTATAAATGGAGTAGGGTTTACAGTAAGAATGAGGGGGGAAAGTGGGGTTTTGGCGTGATTTGGGAACTTTCTGACGTAATGATATGTAGCGAACAATGGGGATTTTAGGCAAATAAAAAAGCGGGCATCTGCCCGCTTTTTAAAAACTCATATCACGGATTACAGTTTGGTAGAGTTTTTAGTCAGGTAATCAGCAACGCCTTTCGGAGATGCATTCATGCCTTCTTTACCTTTTTCCCACTGAGCTGGGCATACATCACCGTGCTCTTCGTGGAATTGTAAAGCGTCAACCATACGGATCATTTCATCGATGTTACGGCCTAATGGTAGGTCGTTAACTACTTGGTGGCGAACAATACCGTTTTTATCGACGAGGAAAGAACCACGCAGTGCAACACCTGCATCTGGGTGTTCGATGCCGTATGCTTTAATGATTTCACGTTTGATATCAGCAACCATCGGATATTTAACTTCACCAATACCACCGTTATCTACAGGGGTTTTACGCCATGCGTTATGAACAAACTCAGAGTCAAAAGAAACACCAACCACTTCAACACCACGTTTTTTGAATTCTTCGTAGCGGTGGTCAAATGCGATCAGCTCTGAAGGGCAAACGAAAGTAAAGTCCATTGGCCAGAAGAAGATGACAGCTGGACGACCGTTCAGGTGGTTTTTCAGGTTGAAGTTATCAACAATTTCACCGTTACCTAAAACAGCAGCAGCAGTAAAGTCAGGGGCTTGACGTGTTACCAGAACCATAATTTACTCCTATGAGTTTGAATTAAAGGTTTTTTGCCCTTATCCATTTTTAATCTAAACGGATATTTAGGACATAGACTTCCAAAAGAATAAGGAATTATCTTTTGATAATAAAGGCATTTAAACCAATTATTGTGATAGGTTTTGCCTATCAATCATAATGCTTTATGAAATTAATATCAATAAGATAGTTTTATTCCATTAAAGTGCAAGCTTTAATTTATTACTTTGTATTAATTGTGACATCTTGTACAAAAAAATGTTGCAGCGCGTTTGCCATCATTTGTGGGTAGAATTGGAAGAAAATATTTTCAAGCTGATTATATTGCAATAAAAAATCATCAAATGAACCACTTAGCGCCCCCAGTTTTGGCCGCCTTCTGGCCATACCATTGAGTGATTTGCCTATATAGTTTTTATCTGCATAACGAATTAGCCAGTGTTGTGGCCACAAGTATTCATTTAACTCTTGGAATTTTTCAGGAGTATGACACAGTTGAGGTTCAATTGTTTTTCGGCAATAGCGCACAAAATCTACTAGTGGCAGAGTCGGTTCAAGAGTTGACCAATGTAGCGATAAAAAATGATCCCAGACTAAATCTAATGTAATAGGGGCAACACGGCGGTACTCATCACGAAATAGGCCTTTCGCTTCTTTGACTAGCGGGTGAGTATCGGTGACCCTATCGACGGTTCGGTGCATAAATATACCCGCGACAATCTCAGGTGAGTATCGCCCAGTAGGGTTACCGCGGACGTAGTCAGCCATGATGTTACCCAATAGGGAACTATGGGCGATATGAGCGAGGTGTAGGTGTGCTAAATAATTCACTTTAAAATGTCCGTCGTCTTTCAAACCACTGGGGTGTTAGCTTTGTAAAGCCACCCGAATCACATACTCATGTATGCTCATCGGGATATCTTTACTTGCTGCCTACCTGTGATTCGAAACCCATAGGGCATGTAGCGCAGCTTAGCTAACTTTTTGATTGCTCAAACTATAGCAGTAATTACGTTTAATTCGAAACTTACAGGGCATGACTTGAAATGGAGTAAAAAACCTTTCTTAATTTGCAGCTTATAGGTATCAGTATTGAGAAACAAAAGAAAAAAGATTGAAATAAATTTGTTATGAAATCTTAGCAAAACAGAAATAATTCATTCTTTGAATGGATAAATAGTACGCAGAATTTTTTGCTAACAAAATATTTGTTAAATAATGGCGAATATTTATACTATTTTGCGCTTATTTCTTGCGCCAAAGGCGGTGCGGCACTAGACTAGTCGCCTGTTTTTTTAGATTGATGTCAATACAATGCGTGTTTCTGATTTTACTTTTCAATTACCTGAAGAACTGATTGCCCACTATCCACAGGCGGAACGTAGCGCTTGCCGCTTATTAAGTCTGGATGGAAGCTCGGGGCAGCTAACGCATGGTGTTTTTACAGATGTTCTAGAAAAATTGGAGAAAGGGGATTTACTGGTATTCAATAATACCCGCGTGATCCCAGCAAGGTTGTTTGGTCGCAAAGTCAGCGGCGGTAAAATTGAAGTTCTCATTGAGCGTATGTTAGATCAACACCGTGTATTGGCCCATGTTCGCGCATCAAAAGCACCGAAAGAGGGGGCTGAACTGTTGTTGGGTGAAGATGAAAGTGTCAAAGCCACGATGATGGCGCGTCACGGTGCCTTATTTGAACTGCGTTTTGATGATGAACGGGATGTTTTGAGCATTTTAAACCAAATTGGTCATATGCCATTACCCCCTTACATCGACCGGCCTGATGAAGAAGCGGATAAAGAGCTTTATCAAACTGTGTATAGTGAAAAACCGGGGGCTGTAGCAGCGCCAACGGCGGGTTTGCACTTTGACGAGCCTTTACTTGAAGCTTTGCGCCAAAAAGGCGTTGAAATGGCATTTGTTACCTTACATGTCGGCGCAGGTACTTTCCAACCTGTTCGTGTTGATACTATCGAAGATCACATTATGCACTCCGAATATGCGGAAGTGCCACAAGATGTGGTTGATGCGGTATTAGCCTGTAAGGCGCGTGGCAATCGCGTTGTTGCTGTAGGGACAACGTCTGTGCGCTCACTGGAAAGTGCGGCTAAAGCTAGCCAAGATGCCTTGATTGCTCCATTTTTTGATGATACCCAGATTTTTATTTATCCCGGGTATGAATATCAAGTGATAGACGCACTTATCACTAATTTCCACTTACCAGAATCAACATTAATTATGTTGGTTTCTGCGTTTGCGGGATATAAAAATACTATCAATGCGTACAAAGAGGCGGTTGAACAAAAGTATCGTTTCTTTAGTTACGGTGATGCTATGTTCATCACACCCAATGCGAATGCACCATTCGAAAAAATTGGGGAATAATCAGTTCGAGCGGTGGCGTTGGCTGCTAGCTTAGCAAATTAATATTATCGACAGCATCAGACTGTTTTTCTGATGCTTGGAGGCAAACGTGAAATATGAATTACAAACGACTAGCGGCAATGCACGTCGTGGTCGCTTAGTATTTGAGCGTGGTGTGGTAGAAACCCCCGCGTTTATGCCAGTAGGCACCTACGGTACTGTAAAAGGCATGACACCTGAAGAAGTAAAAGAAACGGGTGCTCAAATTCTTCTAGGGAATACTTTCCACCTGTGGCTGCGTCCAGGGCAAGAGGTCATGAAGCTCCATGGTGATCTTCATGATTTTATGCAATGGCAGGGGCCGATATTGACGGATTCAGGGGGGTTCCAAGTCTTTAGTCTTGGCGCTATGCGCAAAATTAAAGAGGAGGGCGTGCATTTTCGTAACCCAATAAATGGTGAGAAAATTTTCCTAAGCCCTGAAAAATCAATGGAAATTCAGTATGACCTCGGTTCAGATATTGTGATGATTTTTGACGAGTGTACGCCATATCCGGCAGATTGGGATTACGCAAAGACATCAATGGAAATGTCGTTACGTTGGGCTGCTCGTAGCCGCCAACGTTTTGACGAATTGAACAATAAAAATGCACTATTTGGCATTATCCAAGGCAGCGTTTACGAAGATTTACGAGATATTTCAGTTAAGGGGCTGGTGGAAATTGGCTTCGATGGGTACGCTGTAGGCGGCCTAGCTGTAGGCGAACCAAAAGAAGATATGCACCGCATCTTAGAGCATGTTTGCCCTCAAATTCCGGCAGATAAACCACGTTACTTAATGGGGGTGGGCAAACCGGAAGATTTAGTGGAAGGTGTTCGCCGTGGCATTGATATGTTTGATTGTGTGATGCCGACACGAAATGCACGTAATGGGCATTTATTTGTCACACATGGCGTGGTAAAAATTCGTAATGCTAAGTATAAATCAGATACATCGACATTGGATGCCGATTGTGACTGCTATACTTGTCGCCATTATAGCCGCGCTTATTTACATCACCTTGATAGGTGTAATGAAATTCTTGGTGCAAGGCTCAATACCATTCATAATTTACGTTATTATCAACGTTTGATGGCCGGTATTCGCCAAGCAATCGAAAATGGAAAATTTGAAGAGTTTGCGAAAGATTTCTACCAGAAGATTGGTAAACCCGAACCTTCATTAAATATCGAGTGAATTTAAGTGCGAAATGCTACTAATCTGTGTAGCATATCAATCTGATACTTACCATACTTTGAGGCGCATGCGCTTATTAGCTTTATGTAATTCGAAGTATTTATAGAGTATATTTTTAAATTGCTTTCAATAAAACAATGAGGAAAGTTGAATGAGTTTTTTTATTTCTGAAGCAGCAGCGTCAGCAGGTGCGCCAGCGCAAGGTAGCCCATATACTATGGTTATCATGCTTGTTGTTTTCGCTCTGATCTTCTATTTCATGATTTTGCGTCCACAGCAAAAACGTGCGAAAGAACACCGTAAATTGATGGAATCTATCACTAAAGGTGATGAAGTTTTAACAACAGGCGGTTTAATCGGGCGTGTGACTAAAGTATCTGAAACCGGTTATGTGGTTCTTGAACTGAGTGAGAACACAGAAGTAACCATCAAACGTGATTTCGTTGCTGCTGTTTTACCTAAAGGCACAATGAAAGCAATTTAATTCTGATTCTCCCGAAGGGAACTGCCGTGCTAAACCGTTATCCTTTGTGGAAGTATCTGATGTTGATCTGTGCGATCCTCATCGGTCTGCTTTATGCGCTTCCAAACCTATATGGTGAGGATCCGGCTGTTCAGATCACTGGCGTGCGGGGAACCGCCGCCAATGAACAAACGCTGATCCAAATCCAAAAATCGTTACAAGATGATAAAATTCAGAGCAAATCAATCTCTCTGGAAAATGGGGCAATTTTAGCCCGGTTCAACAACTCTGATGTTCAGTTACGTGCTCGTGAAGTGATCATGAATGCACTAGGTGATCAGTATGTTGTTGCATTAAACCTTGCACCTGCGACGCCTAAGTGGCTTGAAATGATCGGCGGTGAGCCGATGAAACTCGGCCTTGACTTGCGTGGTGGGGTTCACTTCCTGATGGAAGTTGATATGGACACTGCATTAGGTAAATTGCAGGAACAAAACATGGATGGTTTACGTAATGACCTGCGTCAAGAAGGCATTGCGTACTCTTCTATTCGTAAAGGCAATGATTATAGCGTTGAAGTCCGTTTCCGTAACGCAGATGATCGTAGCCAAGCAGAAAAAGCACTAGCACGTAAATATCCAGACTTAGTGTTTAGTGATGGTAGCGACAACACGATGATCGCTGTGATGACCGACGAGCGCTTACGTGAAGCTCGTAACTATGCGGTTTCTCAGAATATTACCATCATCCGCAACCGAGTAAACCAATTAGGGGTTGCTGAGCCACTTGTCCAACGTCAAGGTGCTGACCGTATTGTTGTTGAATTACCCGGAATTCAAGACACCGCTCGAGCAAAAGAGATTTTAGGTGCTACAGCAACATTAGAATTCCGTTTGGTGAATACCAGTGTTGATTCATCCGCTGCTGAACGTGGCCGTGTGCCAGGTGATTCAGAAGTGAAATATGACCGTGAAGGCATGCCTTATGTACTGTATAAGCGTGTTATCTTAACGGGGGATCATATTACGGATTCAACATCTGAAGCCGATGAAAATGGTGCACCACAAGTAAGCATCAGCCTTGATAGTTCTGGTGGTTCTATCATGTCCGATTTTACGCGTGATAACCAAGACAAACTGATGGCAACCCTGTTTGTTGAATACAAAGACAGTGGTAAAAAAGATGCAGCAGGCCGTTCAATTTTAGTGAAAGATGAAAAAGTCATCAACGCGGCACGTATTTCGGCTCGCTTTGGTAGCAAATTCCGTATCACAGGCATCAACAATGGTACAGAAGCTCGTCAACTTTCATTATTGTTACGTGCGGGAGCGTTGATTGCGCCAATCCAAATTGTCGAAGAGCGTACCATCGGCCCAACTTTGGGTATGCAAAATATCGAACAAGGCCTGAAAGCTTGTATCGCGGGTCTATTAGCATCAATTCTATTTATGATTATTTACTATCGTAAATTTGGCTTGATTGCCAGTAGTGCGCTGATGGCGAACTTGGTATTAATTGTTGGGGTTATGTCTCTGTTACCGGGGGCGACACTAACTATGCCAGGTATTGCTGGTATCGTCCTCACCCTTGCGGTTGCAGTCGATGCCAACGTTCTTATCAACGAACGTATCAAAGAAGAGTTGCGGAACGGAAGGTCTGTTCAACAAGCAATTCATGAAGGTTATAAAGGCGCCTTCTCAAGTATTACAGACGCAAACTTAACGACATTAATCACGGCTATTATTCTCTATGCAGTGGGTACAGGGTCGATTAAAGGCTTTGCGATTACGACAGCGATTGGTGTCGCAACCTCTATGTTTACAGCTATTGTTGGTACACGTGCAATCGTGAACCTGCTTTATGGTGGTAAACGTATTAACAAGCTGTCAATTTAAGGAGCACGTTGTGGCACAGGATTATTCTGTTGAACAATTGAACTATGGTCGTAAAGTCTATGACTTTATGCGCTGGGACAACGTTGCCTTTGGTATTTCTATCGTATTACTGATCGCTTCTTTTGTGATTATCGGCCTCAAAGGTTTTAACTGGGGGTTAGATTTCACTGGGGGGACAGTTATCGAGATCAACTTAAGTCAGCCTGCTGATTTGGATAAAATTCGAGATAGCTTGTCTAACTCGGCTCATAAAGATCCATTAATCCAGAACTTTGGTAGCAGCCGTGACATCATGATCCGTATCCCGCCAATCGAAGGCGCTGCGGGTCAAGAGGTTGGTAAAGAAATTATCACCATCATTAACCAGAGTGTAGATGATAAAGCGACGGTAAAACGCATTGAATTCGTTGGGCCGAGTGTCGGGGCCGAATTAGCGCAAACAGGGGCTTTAGCACTGTTAACTGCACTAATTTGTATCTTGGTATATGTCGGCTTTCGTTTTGAATGGCGATTAGCCGCGGGGGCTGTATTGTCTCTCGCTCATGACGTGGTGATCACATTAGGTATTTTGTCTCTGTTTCATATCGAAATAGATATGACAATCGTGGCATCACTGATGTCAGTAATTGGTTACTCACTGAACGACAGTATCGTTGTTTCTGACCGTATCCGTGAAAACTTCCGTAAAATTCGTCGTGGTACGCCGTACGAAATCATGAACGTCTCTTTAACACAAACATTGAGCCGTACCATCATGACATCGGCCACAACGTTGTTAGTGGTTCTGATGCTGTATCTGTTCGGTGGCACTATGCTGGAAGGCTTCTCATTGGTTATGTTAATCGGTGTAACCATCGGTACTATTTCATCTATCTATGTGGCTTCTGCATTAGCACTGAAGATGGGTATGAAACGCGAGCACTTGATGCAGGCGAAAGTCGAAAAAGAAGGTGCAGACCAAGAGTCATTACTGCCTTAATTTAAAACTGGCTAAGCCAATTAGCACTTCAAATAGTTGGTGCCGTGAGTTGGCTGCAAACGAGTGATATCCCGAGGAGCATAATAAACTATGTGACTAAGGATAGCGCAATGCAGCTAACAACACCCTCACAGCACGAAATATGAAGAGTTACGAGCACCCTAGGAGGCATCTTCTAGGGTGTTTTTTATTGCATAGTAGGGTAAACTATGTCTCCGTAAATAGATCCAGGAAACGTTATGCATTGTCCATTCTGCTCAGCTGTAGATACGAAAGTCATCGACTCGCGTCTGGTTGGTGAAGGCGCACAAGTCCGTAGGCGCCGCCAATGTTTGCTTTGTCATGAACGTTTCACGACCTTTGAGGTGGCTGAACTCGTGATGCCTCGGGTTATTAAAAGTGACGATGTACGCGAACCGTTTGATGAAGAAAAACTTAATCGCGGTATGCAAAAAGCGCTAGAAAAACGCCCCGTCAGCTCTGATGACATTGAACAAGCGATTATTTCAATTAAATCCCAGCTTCGTGCTACAGGAGAACGTGAAGTTCCTTCTAAACTTATTGGTAGCTTAGTCATGGATGAGTTAAAAAAACTCGATAAAGTCGCTTACATTCGTTTTGCTTCTGTTTACCGTAGTTTTGAAGATGTGCGTGAGTTTGGCGAAGAAATCGCTAAATTACAGGACTAACGCAAATGATAGAACAAGATGACATCTATATGGCTCGCGCTTTTGAGCTTGCACGAAAAGGGCGCTTTACAACATCACCGAACCCGAATGTTGGGTGTGTAATTGTACGTGACGGTGAAATTGTTGGTGAGGGTTACCACCAAAAAGCGGGTGAGCCTCATGCAGAAGTACATGCATTACGGATGGCCGGAGAAAAAGCTCAGGGGGCAACAGCCTATGTCACCCTTGAGCCATGCAGCCACCATGGTCGTACACCGCCTTGTGCGGAAGCATTAATTAATGCAGGGGTCAGTCGCGTTGTTGCTGCGATGCAAGACCCAAACCCACAAGTTGCTGGCCGTGGTTTGTATATGTTATCTCAGGCAGGGATTGAAACGCGTAGTAACGTGCTTTTAGACCAAGCTGAAGCTGCGAATCGTGGTTTCTTGAAACGTATGCGTACTGGTTTTCCTTATATCCAATTAAAGCTAGCAGCGTCATTGGATGGTAAAACAGCCCTTGAGTCAGGGGAAAGTAAGTGGATTACCAGTACTGCGGCTCGCAAAGATGTGCAGGCGTTTCGCGCACAAGCGAGCGCTATTTTATCCACTAGTAGTACGGTTATCGCCGATGACCCTTCTTTAACGGTTCGTTGGAACGAACTGCCAACGGACGTTCAGCAAATCTACCCAGAAGACCAATTACGTCAACCTATTCGCATTGTGCTGGATAACCATAATCGTGTCACCGCTAACCATAAAGTCACTCAATTAGCAGGTGAATGTTGGTTGGTGCGTTCTAATCCCTATATCGGCTGCTCATGGCAAGGGGATGTCGAGCAAATTAGCATCCCTGCACATGAAAATGGTACAGACCTCGTCATATTGATGATGCAACTTGCCAAACGGAATGTGAATAGTATTTGGGTAGAGGCAGGTGCAAAATTAGCAGGCTCATTGTTGAAACTAGGCTTAGTTGATGAATTAATTGTGTATATTGCCCCTAAATTACTTGGGAACAGTGCCCGAGGTTTGGTTGATTTACCTCCCCTCGATTCATTAATTGAAGCGCCAAAATTTGAATTTACTGATGTAGAAAAGGTCGGTGAAGACCTGCGCGTCAGGCTTCGCCCCGTATGGTAAGTGTGTTTTTTGAAAATCATACATACGGTACATGAAAGAATGTGATAAAATCCGCGCCCCGCGGGTTATAATTAATATTAGAGGAAGGCTATGGACGTAATTAAAGGTGTTGTTGCTGCGCCACAAGCGCGTATTGCTATCGCTATCGCTCGTTTTAACAACTTTATTAATGATAGTCTGCTGGATGGCGCTGTTGATGCGTTAGAACGTATTGGTCAAGTTTCGAATGACAACATTACCATTGTTTGGGTTCCAGGTGCCTATGAACTACCGTTAACGGCAAAAGCGCTGGTTGAAACAAAAAAATATGATGCCGTTATCGCGTTAGGTACTGTTATTCGTGGTGGTACAGCTCACTTTGAATATGTCGCTGGTGAATGCAGCTCAGGCTTATCTCATGTTGCAATGAATAGCGAAGTGCCCGTTACTTTTGGTGTGTTAACCACTGAAAATATCGAGCAAGCCATTGAACGAGCAGGGACTAAAGCTGGTAATAAAGGTGCTGAAGCTGCACTGACTGCATTAGAAATGATCAATGTAATTAAAGCCATTAAAGGCAAGTAATACACATTTTACTTCGGGCTATAGACTGTAGTGAAGTTAACTAATACCACTGAGTGTATTGATTAGCTTAGTTTTTTATATGCCCGAATAATTTTGTGTATCGTTTTTTATTTTAAGGGGAATCTTGTGAAACCTGCTGCTCGTCGCCGCGCTCGTGAGTGTGCTGTTCAAGCCATTTATTCATGGCAATTATCTGGCAATCCAATTGCCGAAGTCGAATATGAGTTTATTGCTGATCAGGACATGTCAGACGTTGACGTAAAATATTTTCGTGAACTGTTATCTGGTGTTGCTACTAATGCAGCTAAACTTGATCAACTAATGGCGCCTTATTTATCTCGTCAGCTCGAAGAGTTAGGGCAGGTAGAAAAAGCGATTTTGCGCGTTTCAATGTTTGAATTGAGCTTCCGTGAAGATGTTCCTTACAAAGTGGCAATCAATGAAGGTATTGAGCTTGCTAAAGTGTTCGGTGCGGAAGATAGCCATAAATTTGTTAATGGTGTATTAGATAAAGCTGCACCAGTAGTTCGTCGCAAAAAATAAAAAATCAGGGTTCCCTCCTGTAACACTACAGTAGTAAATAGGTAGGCTGGGTTCCAGTCTACCTTTGTATTTATATATTCGTGGTACTCTAAGTTTCAGGTATATTGATTCAGCTAGTTATTTGCCACTTGTATTATTAAGAGCATAAATTATTTGTTTTATTTAAAACGAAAATAGTTATAGCGAAAACGGAAAATCTACCATGTCCTATGGCGAATTTGACCTCATCGCACGTTATTTTAACCGTCAAACAACGAACCGACGTGATGTAAATATCGGTATTGGAGATGACTGTGCGTTGATGACCATCCCAGAAAAACAGCAACTTGCTGTGAGTACTGACACCCTTGTTTCTGGTGTGCATTTCCTCCCTACGATTTCACCTGCTGACCTAGCCTATAAATCATTAGCATCTAATTTAAGTGACCTTGCAGCAATGGGGGCAGACCCTGCATGGGTATCTTTAGCTATTACATTACCTTGCGTTGATTGTGATTGGTTGCAATCATTTAGTGATAGCTTATTTGAGCAATTAAATTATTACGGGATGCAGCTAATTGGCGGTGATACCACTCGTGGTCCAATGAGCCTGACTTATACTGTCCATGGGTTAGTACCACAGGGTAAAGCATTGTCTCGGGCTGGTGCACGTAATGGGGATTGGATTTATGTGACAGGGACATTAGGGGATAGCGCAGCAGGTCTTGCTATTTTACAAGATAGGCTGAATATCAAAAATACAGCGCATAAAGAATGGCTAATTAAGCGTCATTTACGTCCACAGCCACGTATTTTACAAGGTCAAGCCCTTAGGAACTTAGCGTCTTCTGCGATTGATATTTCAGACGGTCTAGTCTCTGATCTTAATCATATTTTGAAGGCAAGTGGCTGTGGCGCTCGAATTAATTTGGATGCACTGCCGCAGTCAGAGGCCTTAGTACAGAACTGTAGCGTTGAGCAAAGCCGTTTATGGTCCCTGAGTGGTGGAGAAGACTACGAGTTATGCTTTACTGTACCGGAAATTAATCGCGGGGCATTAGAAATGGCTTTAGCTCATACAGGGTCTGGTTTTACTTGTATTGGGCAAATTAAGCCGCAATCTGAAGGGATCAGCTACTTTTGCAATAACCAAGAAGTTGATGTAAACCTAAAAGGTTTCGATCATTTTGTTTCGGAAGGTGCGTAGCATGGCAAGTTGCCAAGAAAAAGCAGAAGCAAAAAAACGGCTGAATATGCGTAACCCTTGGCATTTGCTAGCAACGGGGTTTGGCAGCGGTTTATCGCCAATTGTACCTGGGACTATGGGGTCCCTTGCGGCAATACCTTTTTGGTTATTGATGGCAAATATGCCAGTGTGGAGCATATGGGTGCTCATTGTGGCGGGCTTTTGGATTGGCTGTCTAATTTGCCAACGTACCTCTGATGATATGAAAATTCATGACCACGGTAGCATCGTGTGGGATGAGTTTATCGGGATGTGGATTACCTTAATGGCAATCCCAGTGGTCGATTATGAATGGGTCATTACCGCATTCTTTATTTTCCGCATTTATGATATGTGGAAGCCATGGCCAATACGTATTTTTGACCGAAAGGTCAGCGGCGGTTTTGGTATCATGATTGATGATATTATTGCGGCGATATTTGCTTATGTGACAATTTGGTTGTTGGTTTGGTATGACATTATGCCATTCTCAACCAATTAAATACGCGTCATATTTCAAATTGTAGGGGTGTTGGCTTCGCTTATTCGCCCTAGTCACATACTGGTGTATGCTCCTAGGGTCTTATTTGCTTGCCGCCTACCTACAATCTGAACTATTTAGCGTATAAATACGTGTCATATTTTGCGCTGTGGCGTTGTTGGCTGCACTCGGTTACCCGAATCACATACTTCTGTATGCTCATCGGGATAACCTCGATTGCCGCCTAGCCACAACTCAAACTATTTAGCGTATTGGATGTGATTGCTTATCGTAGTAACTTCTTTTACTTCTTTTACTTCTTTTTGCGCCGAATACCCATCACTGAGGTTTGTGCTAGGGTTAATCCTTTGGTTTCTGGCGCAAATAGAATTGAGACAACTAGCCCAAGTAAAGAAACCCCTGCCCCCATCAATACCACCGTGCTAACACCGTATTTTGTGATAAAAATCGGTAGTGCCCATGTGGAAAAAATGGTTCCGATACGGCTGATGGACATAATGACCCCAACGGCGGATGCGCGAATATCTGTTGGAAATAACTCATTAGGGTAGAGCCACTGTAAAATCCCTGGGCCCCCAGAGAAGAATGCATAAATACCAAACATGATAATGACTAGGCAGATACCAAGGTTAGAAAATAACCCGAGTATAGTTAGCGCTGCAGTCATTAGGGCAAAGCTACCAATTAGCAGTGGTCGTCTTCCCATTTTATTTAGCCAGTACATCGCTGGTAAGCAACCTAACATAAAAAATAAGCTGATAACTACGTTGCCTAAAGCCGCATTTTTACCTTGATCCCAACCTAATTGCCCAACAATTTGTGGGCCAAAAGTATAGATGGCAAACATTGGGATCACTTGGCAGGTCCAAATAATCGCAGTAAATAATACGAAAGAAAAATGTCGTTTATTAAACAGTTGATGAAAATGTGTTTTTTTCGCTTCCTCAGCTTCAAAAACCACAGGTTGGCCAAACAGTTTTTCCATCATTTTTTCACATTCTGGAATACGTCCTTTGCGGATTAACCAAAGAGGCGATTCAGGTAGATCAAAACGGCCAATTAAAATAACGATACATGGAATGACGGCACTGCCTAGCATCCAGCGCCAACCATCTTGAACATCATAAAGCATATAGCCAACAAGATTGGCACAAGTTGCGCCAACGTACCACATGGCTGCAATAAACCCGACCGCAAACGCACGCTGTTTGGTATTGGAAAATTCGGTGATCATCGAGGTTGCGATGGGATAATCAGCACCAATGACAATGCCAATTAAAAAACGCATTATTAGTAGTTCTAAAGGGGTTGAAACAAACATAGTTGCAACAGAGATTGCCCCTATGGCCACTATATCGATTAAGAACATTTTGCGGCGACCGACTTGGTCGCAAATGTAGCCAAACAGTGAGGTACCAATGAATAAACCCGCAAGCGTTGCGGCACCTAGTAAGCCAATCCATTCACTGTTTAAACTTAATATTGGAGTGAGTTGCTCTAAAGCGACGCCGATCAGGACTAAAACATAACCGTCCAGAAAAGGCCCACCACTCCCCCAGAGCATGATCCGCCGATGAACGGAAGAAAATTGGACATCGTCAAAACTTCTTGGTTTCATTGTGCATCCCAGTGTCAGCGCAAATATGCGCTTAAAAACCCTAAAAGTTAATGGCTTTTAGGGTTATGCTAATTAAATTAGCCGTAACGAAATTCAATGCCGAATGTGCCGCGTGGGTATTCCCATTTTTCTAATGCACTATCTAAGCCTAGGATACGGCAGGTTCCGCATTCAAGGCAGCCGGCATAATCAAAACGTACGGAGCCATCTTCTTGTTTTTTATATAAGCCAGCAGGGCAGGCTTTAGTTAATATTTCGAGCACTTTCATATCCGGGTGCTCTTTGATAACAATATGTGGATTTTCTTCATCGACATTAAATTTATTAATGCCTAACTTGACATCAACATTGACTGGATCACTCATATTGCCCTCACTCCTTTAATTCCATCCTTGATTAAATTGATGAAGCCGACTTTTTTTGCCTCTTGTAGCATAGTCTTACGCAGTGGCACAGGTGCTTCATCTGAAATAGTGAAGAGTTTTTTAGCAATACCGACAGCCATTTCTGGATAAGCGGAAAACATGCGTGGGTTATCTAAAAACTCAGGCATTTTTTGGTACATTTTCATATCTCGAAGAGGGCCTTCGTTGAGTAATTTGAGGTATTCACTGAGTCCTTGTTTACTAAAGTCCTCTTTTTTCATAGCGTTAATTACTGCATTTGCCGCGGCTTCACCCGAAGCAACGGCTAAGTCCATTCCGCGGATGGTAAAGCCTAAATTCATACACATCCCAGCTGCATCCCCTGCGATTAGCACACCATCACGGACCAACTCTGATTGCATTTTCAAGCCCGCTTCTGGGACAACGTGAGCGGCATATTCAATCATTTTGCCCCCTTCAATTAATGGGGCGACCGCTGGGTGGTGTTTAAAATCTTCGAGCATTTGTGGAACCGATTTTTTGGCATCTTTAATATGATGTAAGCCACAAACTAAACCTAAAGAAATAGTATCTTCATTGGTATAAAGGAAGCCTCCCCCCATCAAGCCATCGGTAGGAGCCCCCGCAAATAGCCATGCAACCCCTTCTTTTTCCTTAAGATTAAATCGGTTAGCTAAAATATCTTTTGGCAATTCAATTAATTCTTTTACCCCAACAGCGACATGCTCAGCATTCACTCGTTTGGTCATTCCTAGTTGTTCAGCCAGTATGGAGTTCACACCATCAGCGAGGATCACCACTTTGGCTTCTAGCACATCACCATCGGCTTCAACACCTACAACTTTGCCATCCCGTTCCACTAACTTATCAACGCGAATACCTGTAATACATTGTGCGCCGGCATTTTCAGCTTGTTCGACTAACCACGGGTCAAGCTTGCCTCTCAGCACTGACCAAGAGGTTTCTTCTGGGGGTTGCTCTGCTCCATTTTGGAAATCGACTGTTACTGCACCTGTTTCTGTCATAAATGACAGCTTTTCACGCGTGATCATACGTTCAATAGGGGCATTTTGGGTAAATTCAGGAATGATACGCTCTAAGCTATGAGCATACATGCGGCCACCTGTGACGTTTTTACCGCCTGCGTAGTTTCCCCTTTCGATTAGGAGAACTTGCGCACCTTCACGGGCAAGCACCAATGCAGCCACTGAACCAGCTAGACCCGCGCCTACAATGATTGCATCAAATATATCATCGGACATAGTTTCTCCAAAGGTCACTGAAACAGTGAGGAAAACCCCACTGCTATTGAATTTATTTAGCCAGTTGTTGCGTTAAAACCGGTAAAATTTTGAATAGGTCGCCAACGATCCCATAGTCTGCAAATTGGAAAATAGGGGCGTTCTTGTCTTTATTAATGGCGACGATAGTTTGTGCGCCGTTTGCGCCAACCATATGCTGAATTTGACCAGAAATTCCTACTGCGAGATATAACTCAGGTTTCAGCATCAGGTTGGAAATACCAACGTAGCGCTCATGCTCCATCCATTTTTCGTTTTCTGCGACAGGGCGAGAACAGGCAATTTCAGCGCCGATGGTATCAGCGAGTTTTTTCGCGATAGCGATATTTTCTTGGCTTCCAATCCCCCGACCTACACTGACCACTAGACGTGCTTTATCTAGTTCAACGGAGTTACCTGCTTTTTTCTGAATCGAGGTACGTACAATAGATTGTTTTGGTTCGACCCATGGTGCAGTTTGAGCAGTACCGCTGAGTGATGCATTATTTTGCGCAGCTTCAAACGTGCCGGTGGTGAGTGTAGCGACTGAAAATGAACTGTTTAAGGTTTCTTGGCCAAAGGCTAACCCACCATAAACCATATGTTTTATTACAGGTTTTCCTGATTCTACTGTCACAGTTGCCGCATCGTTAGACACAGCAGCTTGCAGTCTTGCACCTAAGCGTGCAGCCAGTAATTTACCTCTACGGGTATTAGGTAGCAGTAATAGCCCGTTATCGCCATGCTGTTTAATTGTCGTGACAATGGTATCAGCATAGTCTTCGATGATACGGTCGTCAGGCTTACCAGACAGTTGAAAAACGTGGGTTGCGCCAAGTTGAAAGGCTTGTGAGCTTTGTGCGTCATCTAACGTTAATACATTGACTTGTTCGCCGAGAGTGAGGGCCCCACCGATAAGTTCAGGTAAACGGGAAGTCATATCACTAAATACCCAAACGGTTGATAATTTGCTCATAACTCCTCCGATTAAATGATTTTTCTTAAATGTTCAGCAAATTGTGCAATTTGCTCTTCGCCATCACCTTCAATGATGATGCGTTGACGAACTTTTTGCTTAGGTGCTGCGATAGATTGTGCGGATAATGCTGTAACGTTATCCAAGCCAATATCGGTTATTGCCCAAGCTTGAACGGGTTTTTTAGCGGCACCTAAAATGGCTTTCATTGATGGGATGACAGGGACATTAATATCGGAGGTCACTGCGATAATGGCAGGTAACGAAATGGACAATGTTTCAATTTCATCTTCTAATTCGCGTTCTACAATGAGCGTATCCGGTGTGATGGAGACAATTTTCTTTATGCCATTGATAGCGGGAACTTGCAGGGTTTCACCCATTAAGATACTAACTTGTTGAGCGTTTAAGTCTGCGGAACCATCACCACAGATAATTAAATCAAAACCAACTTTTTGAGCCGCAGAACTTAAGGCAAGTGCAGTTTGATGTGGTAAGGCGTGTTCGAGTTGATCGTCAATAACGACAACAAGTTCATCTGGACCACGAGATAATACATCTTTACGTGCTTTCATATTGGTTAGTGCTTTACCACCAACACTTAACGCAATAACTTTACTATCTGCTTGTTGCGCTTTAATTTGGTTAGCTGCTTCAATCGCATTTAAATCATATTGACTAATTTTGGTATCTGCACGTGAAAAATCTAAAGAACCATCTGAGCTATTTACAATAATATCTTGTTCATCGGGAACAGATTTATAGCATGTAATAATATTCATTACATCTCCTAAAATATAATTAATAAATATGATCCGTTTTTGTTTCGGATTATATAATTATCATGAACTGGATATTTAAAAATAAAACCTAAGTCACCAATATTGAAAACCTTGAATTAAAGTCGGTTTAAATATTCATAGTGATACACTACTCACCAATACTGTAAAAATCATCAACTTATCAATGTAATGTTCAATATTGTTATGCTAATCACCAATACTGAAGGTATTTAATAACATTAATATTACAAGATAATTTATCTATATGTATTTATTGGTTATTTTAATTATTAAAGCGTCAGATATTAGTAACAAATATTTATCACGAATAATATTGTGACCTTAATAACAGAATTGTTAATGGGGACTCGACATGATTTGAATAGTGATTGGATTAATACTTAATTAAATTTATTGAGTTTAGTAATAAATAAGTGAGATGAGGTGTTGAGACTAATATCTATTTAAAAGCTTATATATTAAATAATAAATTGGGATCGAACTATGAGCAAAGAAAATAAAAAGGGTGGAATAGAACCAAAAGTTTTTTTTCCGCCATTGATCATTGTTGGACTATTGTGTTGGTTAACCGTCCGTGACCTTGATGCTTCTAACGAAGTTATCAATCAAGTATTCAGCTATGTCACTAATGTATGGGGCTGGGCATTTGAGTGGTACATGGTGATAATGTTTGGTGGCTGGTTTTGGTTAATATTGGGTCCTTACGCCAAAAAACGTTTGGGGGATGAAAAACCTGAATTTAGCCGCGCGAGCTGGATTTTTATGATGTTCGCCTCCTGTACCTCTGCTGCGGTACTATTTTGGGGTTCTATTGAAATCTATTATTACGTCTCTGCACCTCCTTTTGGTTTTGAAGCCTATTCAACAGAGGCCAAAAATATTGGGCTTGCATACAGTTTATTCCACTGGGGACCACTACCATGGGCAACCTATAGTTTCTTATCTGTTGCATTCGGTTATTTTTTCTTTGTTCGCAAAATGGATGTTATCCGCCCAAGCAGCACCCTTGTCCCATTAGTGGGTCAAAAACATGTAAATGGCTGGTTCGGTACCATCGTTGATAATTTTTACTTGGTCGCTTTGATATTAGCCATGGGGACCAGCTTAGGGTTAGCTACACCACTCGTTACTGAGTGTATTCAATACTTATTTGGTATTCCTCATACCTTACAACTTGATGCCATCATTATCTTCTGCTGGATCATCCTAAATGCAATCTGCGTGGCTTTTGGTTTGCAAAAAGGGGTGAAAATTGCCAGTGACGTCCGTAGTTACTTGAGTTTCTTGATGCTGGGGTGGGTATTTATTGTTGGCGGCGCCAGCTTCATTGTGAACTATTTCACCGATTCTATCGGGGTTTTAATGATGTATATGCCACGCATGCTGTTTTATACAGATGCAGTGGGTAAAGGCGGTTTCCCACAAGGTTGGACCGTATTCTATTGGGCGTGGTGGGTAATCTATGCCATCCAAATGTGTATTTTCCTCGCCCGTATCTCTAAAGGCCGTACCGTCCGTGAGCTGTGTATCGGCATGGTAGCAGGCTTGACGGCAGGGACAACGTTAATTTGGACCATCCTAGGCAGTAATACATTACAACTCGTTGACCAAAATATTATTAACATTCCAAAGCTGATTGAAGAATTCGGCGTTGCACGCGCCATTATTGAAACATGGGCAGCCTTACCTTTGAGCACTGCAACAATTTGGGGCTTCTTCATCCTCTGCTTTATCGCCACCGTCACACTCATCAACGCTTGTTCATACACTCTCGCTATGTCGACTTGTCGCGCAGTGAAAGATGGCGATGAGCCACCGTTATTGGTGCGTATCGGTTGGTCTGTTTTAGTCGGTGTTATCGGTATCGTATTACTGGCTCTAGGCGGATTGAAACCGATTCAAACAGCGATAATTGCCGGAGGATGCCCACTTTTTTTCGTCAACATTATGGTAACGCTCTCCTTTATTAAAGATGCAAAAGTGCATTGGAAAAATAATTAATTTATTCAGAAACAACATTTAAGAGGTTATTAATATGGATTTTAGATTGAATGATGAGCAGGAGCTGTTTGTCGCAGGGATCCGTGAGCTGATGGCCAGTGAAAACTGGGAAAGCTATTTTGCACAATGCGACCGCGACAGTATGTATCCTGAACGTTTTGTTAAAGCCTTGGCGGACATGGAAATTGATAACCTGTTGATCCCAGAAGAGCATGGCGGTTTAAACGCTGGGTTTATTACAGTCGCTGCGGTATGGATGGAGCTGGGTCGCCTTGGCGCACCAACGTATGTGTTGTACCAATTACCGGGGGGGTTTAATACCGTACTCAGAGAAGGGACCCAAGAACAAATTGATAAAATTATGGCATTTCGCGGTACAGGTAAACAAATGTGGAACTCTGCGATTACGGAGCCCGGCGCGGGTTCTGATGTAGGGAGTTTACAAACAACTTACCAACGCCGTAATGGCAAAGTTTATCTCAATGGTAGCAAATGTTTTATCACCAGTAGTGCTTACACACCATACATTGTGGTGATGAGTCGTGATGCAGATTCTCCTGATAAACCTGTTTTCACCGAGTGGTTTTTAGATATGAGCAAACCCGGTATCAAGGTCAATAAACTTGAGAAACTGGGCCTACGTATGGATAGCTGCTGCGAAATTACCTTTGATAACGTTGAACTGGATGAAAAAGATATGTTTGGCCGTGAAGGTAACGGCTTTAACCGTGTGAAAGAAGAGTTTGACCATGAGCGTTTCTTAGTCGCATTGACTAACTATGGAACTGCAATGTGTGCATTTGAAGATGCAGCCCGTTACGCCAATCAACGTGTTCAGTTTGGTGAAGCAATTGGCCGTTATCAATTAATTCAAGAAAAATTTGCACATATGGCGATCAAGCTCAATTCAATGCGTAACATGTTATATGAAACTGCTTGGAAGAGTGACAACGGATTGATTACCTCTGGTGATGCAGCAATGTGTAAATACTTCTGTGCGAATGCGGCATTTGAAGTCGTAGACTCTGCGATGCAGGTACTGGGTGGTGTAGGTATTGCTGGTGAGCATCGAATCGCACGTTTCTGGCGTGACTTGCGTGTAGACCGTGTATCTGGTGGTTCAGATGAAATGCAAATACTGACATTAGGCCGCAGTGTACTGAAACAGTACCGCTAATAGCTGAATGTTTATTGGTTGGCTTTTTAAGAAGGCCAGCCAAATTTAACAGGAGATTAGAACATGGCAGAGCATTTACCAATGCCAGAATTTGGCCCATTAGCAGGGGTCAGAGTGGTGTTTTCAGGGATTGAAATAGCCGGTCCATTTGCAGGGCAAATGTTTGCAGAATGGGGCGCGGAAGTGATTTGGATAGAGAACGTAGCTTGGGCAGACACTATCCGTGTTCAACCCAATTACCCACAGCTATCAAGGCGTAATTTACGCGCATTATCATTGAATATCTTTAAGGATGAAGGGCGTGAGGCATTTCTAAAATTAATGGAAACAACGGATATATTCATTGAGGCGAGTAAAGGACCTGCATTTGCCCGTAGAGGGATCACCGATGAAGTACTTTGGCAACATAACCCTAAATTGGTTATCGCCCATTTATCAGGCTTCGGGCAATACGGTGACCCTCAATACACTAACCTAGCTGCCTACAATACTATTGCACAGGCTTTTAGTGGTTATCTTATCCAAAATGGTGATAAAGACCAGCCAATGCCAGCCTTTCCTTATACTGCTGATTATTTTTCAGGCATGACAGCTACAACAGCGGCTCTAGCTGCATTGTATAAAGCCCGTGAAACGGGGAAAGGAGAAAGTATTGATATTGCCATGTATGAAGTCATGCTACGAATGGGGCAATACTTCATGATGGATTACTTCAATGGTGGTGAAATCTGCCCGCGGATGACCAAGGGGAAAGACCCCTATTACGCAGGTTGCGGCCTTTATAGTTGTAATGATGGCTATATTGTGATGGAAATCGTCGGTATCACACAAATCCAAGAAATATTTAAAGATATTGGCCTTGCTCATCTTCTTGGTACACCAGAAATACCGGAAGGCACACAGCTTATTCATCGTATTGAGTGCCCCTATGGGCCTTTAATGGAAGAAAAACTTGATGAATGGTTAGGTGCTCGCTCAATTGATGAGGTGCTAGCGAGATTAGCCGAACTCAACATTGCAAGCGCCAAAGTTTTAACCATTCCTGAATTAGAAACCAACCCACAATATCTGGCTCGTGAGTCGATCACCAGTTGGCAGACTATGGATGGAAAAACCTGTCGTGGCCCAAATGTGATGCCAAAATTCAAAAATAATCCAGGGCAAATTTGGCGTGGTATGCCATCACATGGCATGGATACGACAGAGATACTAAAAAATATTGGATATAGCGAAATTGATATTCGGGGGTTAGTCGACAAAGGATTAGCCAAAATAGTTGATTAATTGAATGGGTAGTCAGGTCAATTAATCCAACTGGCCTGATATTCATTAGGGAAATGATGGGAAACAATTAATGGATGTAATCGGTAAACAAAATTTGCGCCAAATGTGGGATGACCTAGCGTTGACCCATCGGGATAATAAGGCGCTTATCTTTGAATCCTGCGATGGAAATATTCGTGAATTCAGTTATATAGAAATGAATCAGCAAATTAATCGCACAGCAAATCTCTTTTTAGATTATGGAATACAAAAAGGGGATAAGGTTGCTTTACATTTAGATAATTGCCCAGAGTTTTTCTTTTGCTGGTTTGGCTTGGCGAAAATTGGGGCGATTATGGTCCCAGTTAACGCACGCTATAAATACCATGAAGCCGCTTGGATTATGCAAAACTGCCAACCTCGTATGGTGGTCACTTGTGCGTCTTTTTTAGATATTTATCAACGTGTACTTGATGATAAAAGTACCAGCCTTGAGCACATTTTTTTAATTTCAGATATGTCGTTTAAACCGCAGGAAGGCATTTCAAACTTTTTGCTTGAACAAGCACAAAAACCGACAGAGTTAACCCAACTTATTGAGCTTAGTGTGGGTGATACTGCGGAAATTTTATTTACCTCAGGTACCACTTCCAAACCGAAAGGGGTGGTTATTACCCATTACAACTTACGCTTTGCGGGTTATTACTCTTCTTGGCAGAACACGTTACGTTCCGACGATATTTACCTTACGGTAATGCCAGTCTTTCATATCGATTGCCAATGTACAGCATCGATGGCGGCATTTTCAGTGGGTGCAACATTTGCCTTACTTGAGAGATACAGTGCGAGACGTTTCTGGCAGCAAGTTGTGAGGCACCAAGCCACTGTTGTTGAGCTGATCCCCATGATGATCCGTACGCTTTTAAGCCAGCCGCTGGCGGATAATGAAAAAGACCATTGCTTACGTGAAGCCATGTTTTACCTCAACTTGAGTGATGAGGAAAAAGAACAGTTTATGGCTCGATTTGCTGTGAAAAGTTTTCTGACTTCTTATGGCATGACGGAAACTATTGTGGGACTAATTGGGGATAGACCTGGTGATATCCGCCGTTGGCCATCCATTGGTCGTCCTGGTTTTTGCTATAAAGCGCAAATTAGGGATAAAACCAATCAACCTGTTGCCACTGGGGTGATTGGTGAGCTTTGTGTGAAGGGAGAACGAGGTAAAACTTTATTTAAAGAGTATTACAACAACCCTGAAGCCACAGAAAAAACATTTGATGAGCAAAATTGGATGCACACAGGCGACTATGCATACCAAGATGAAGATGGATTTTTCTATTTTGTGGACAGAAGCATCAATATGATCAAACGAGGCGGTGAGAACGTCTCATGTAGTGAAATTGAAAATATTATTGCTTCACATCCTTTGATTGTTGACGTGGCGGTGATTGGTGTTGCTGATGAGATCCGTGATGAAGCGATTAAAGCCTTTATTGTGTTAGAAGAGGGTGAAACATTAACTCAGGAAGAGTTTTTCGCTTTTTGTGAAAAGCAAATGGCGAAATTTAAAGTGCCATCATGGGTTGAGGTATGTAAGGATTTACCGCGTAACTGTTCTGGAAAAGTGCTGAAAAAACATCTGCAATAATCGAATAACTCTATTAATTACGCGAACGTTTTGGCTGCAACTTTCTGTAGGCAAAATGGCAGCGCATGATGACTAAAGGATTGCACTATGAGCGAATCATTAAAAATTACCCGTAATGGCTCCATTTTGGAAATCGTACTTGATAGACCTAAAGCAAATGCGATAGATGCAAAAACCAGTTTTAAAATGGGGGAAGTTTTCCTTAATTTCCGCGATGATCCTTCGCTGCGTGTCGCCATTATAACAGGAGCAGGAGAGCGATTTTTCTCTGCGGGTTGGGACTTAAAATCTGCGGCAGAAGGTGAAGCACCTGATGCCGACTTTGGTCCCGGTGGCTTCGCCGGACTCACTGAAATTTTCAATTTAAACAAACCAGTGATTGCTGCTGTTAATGGTTATGCGTTTGGTGGAGGCTTTGAACTAGCTTTAGCGGCAGATATGATCATTTGCTCTGAAAATGCCAGTTTTGCCTTACCAGAGGCCCAACTTGGTATTGTGCCTGATAGCGGCGGTGTCTTGCGTTTACCTAAAATCTTACCAGCACCGATCGTGAATGAAATGGTGATGACGGGAAGGCGTATGGATGCTCAGGAAGCATTACGCTGGGGGATCGCTAATGAAGTAGTACCAATGGAAAGTTTAATGGAAAAAGCACGTGAACTCGCAGAAAAAATCACTCAAAGTGCACCACTTGCGGTTGCGGCCTTGAAAGAAATTTTTCGCGCAACCGGAGAGCTTACTGTTGAAGAGGGTTATAAGCTTATACGCAGCGGTGTGCTGACAAACTACCCCGCGGTTTTACACTCCGAAGATGCAACAGAAGGTCCGCTGGCGTTTGCCGAAAAACGTTCACCAAGTTGGAAAGGGCGCTAGTTCATTTAGCAAAGAGGTGAATTTTGAGTTTTTACGCTTTTGAAGGGGTGATCCCAGTTGTTCACCCTACCGCATATGTACATCCATCAGCGACGGTGATTGGTGATGTGATTATCGGTGAAGGGGTATTTGTTGGGCCTAACGCTTCTTTACGTGGAGACTATGGCCGTTTGATCATAGAAAAAGGCGCCAATATTCAGGATTGTTGCATTATGCATGGTTATAGCGATGTCGAAACCATTGTCCACGAGTGTGGGCATATAGGCCACGGAGCTATTTTGCATGGATGTATTATTGGTCGTGATGCATTAGTGGGAATGAACAGTGTGATTATGGATGGAGCCCTGGTTGGTGAACAAAGTATTGTTGCGGCGATGAGCTTTGTTAAAGCTGGGTTTCAAGGTGAACCTCGCCAATTACTGGTTGGCAGCCCTGCACGTTTTGCTCGTCATATTCGTGAGGAAGAATTGCATTGGAAGCAGCTCAATACGAAAGAATATCAAGACTTAGCCATTCGATACCGACAAGGATTACATGAAACGTTACCCTTGATAGAAATAGAGTTGAATAGGCCAAGGCTCATGGGGACAACGGATGTCAAACCTAAAGGCCAGTAATTAATCTTTGAACGCCCAGTTAAAAGCTGGGCGTTTTCATTATCGACAGTGATTATTATGAAAAAATGAGGTTAGTTATTTTTTTGCTGTTCAGCTTTTTGAAACCACTCTTGAGCCACGCTTTCATTTTTTTCAACGCCATCACCATTTTTATACATCACACCGAGATTAAATTGTGCGGAAGCATTATTTTGTTCCGCGGCTTTGAGAAACCATTCTTTTGCAAGAGTATAACTCTGCGGCGTGCCAATTCCTTTTAGATACAATATGGCAAGCTGATTTTGCGCGGGCGCATAGTTTAGCTCAGCGGCTTTTTGATACCACTCTTTCGCTAAGCTATGATTTTGGTGGTTATCTTTTTCATCTTGGTACAATAATCCAAGATTATATTGTGCGGATGGGTAATTTTGTTCAGCGGCCTTTTGTAGCCATTTTATTGCCATTTCTTTATTTTTAATGCCGCCATCACCATTTTTATACATCATGCCAAGATTATATTGTGCAATGACGTAATCTTGTTCTGCTGCCCTTTGAAACCATTCTCTGGCGGAGGTATAATCTGGTTGTTTTTCAGTGTTTTGAATATAGATAAGCCCTAAATTGCTTTGAGCGGGTGCATGCCCTCGTTGTGCAGATTTTAGATACCATTCTTTTGCTAGTGAATTGTTGGGGGGAGTGCCTAACCCGTCTTGATGCATTAAACCTAAATTGTACTGAGCAGCCGCGTTTCCTTGCTCAGCGGCTTTTTGAAACCACCACAACGCTTCTTGATAGCTTTGTTCGGTACCCAAGCCGTCTAAGTATATAAGTGCAAGGTTGAATTGTGCGTTTGCATTTCCTTTGTCTGCGGCACTTTGAAGCCACTTTAAGGCGAGGGGATAGTTTTTCTGGGTTCCGTCACCGTTTAAGTACATTTCACCGAGTTGGCTTTGTGCGTCAATATAGCCTTTATCAGCAGCTTGTTGAAACCACTCTTTTGCTTGAGCAAGATCCTTCTTGGTTCCTTCCCCTTTTTTATGCATTATTCCAAGGTTATATTGAGCTTGCGCGTATCCCTGTTCAGCCGATTTCTGGAGCCAGCCCTTTGCCAGAGTATAACTTTGCTGAGTTCCCAAACCTTGTAAATAAATTATCCCAAGATTGCTTTGTGCAGCGTCATATCCTTGTTCAGCGGCTTTTTGAAACCACTTTATTGCCTTAACATAGTCTTGCTTGGAGCCAGAACCGTTGAAATACATGATCGCGAGTTGATTTTGAGCCTCAATATTGCCTTGTTCTGCTAATATTTTTGTTTGCTCAAAGTTATCATTATTTAACTCTGGGTTTGAATATGCATGGCTTGCCGTTATTAACAATAGCGCGATTAGAAATAATTTATTTTTCATATTAATTATAGGTGATAAATAGCGTCCATTTTCTGCTATGAAAGTTAAGTTTTCTTAGCAACCTTTTAACCTAAACCAATATTCAGTAAATATTTCTCTCTTGGATAGGCAATATTATACAGGCTTATTTTCCCATAGATGGCTATCATGCCATAAATAATATATTTTTAGAATTATAAAGCTAGCTTTGCATCTCATTTGTTGAGTTGTATAAGTTATTGAAAGTATATGAAGAAAATTAATTTGTTGATTTTCGGCTGATAATACAAAGCGGGAAAAATACGCTTTTATCCCGCTTTGTCGACAGCCTTAACGCAGACTTGAGCCCGTGTTTTTTTGATGTGATCATTATGTTAACGGCGTTGTGCCTTTGATAGCATCCATTGCCATTTTTGCTCTCGATTTAATTCACTCGGTGGCATAGATGCCGCTTTCACTGGAGAATCAATAGTGACTTTTTCAGATTGGTGGTTTCTAAGACGTGCATAAAGTTGATTATCAATTTTTGTAACCTTAATCAGCCTTTGGCACTGACAGCCACGACCCGATAATTTATTCGGGATCATTTTAACTTCACATTGAATTTCAGCTACGTCAGATAAAATATAAGAAACAATATTAACCGCATTAGGGTGAGGGATATCAAAATTATTGGATATTTCTCTGGCGGTGATCCAGCGCCCTTGTTTCATTACCCAGTTAGCAATGGATAAATACAAAGGTTCATTAATATATTGTCCACACATAAGCGCTCCCAAATATATTTATTAAAATTGGCTAAATAAAGAGAAACTATATGCAAATTGTAGTTGGAATGCGTTTATTTGTTTCCTGGTTTTTAAATTAAGAAAACAAAATAATTAAATATTAAAGCCTGGTTAAAATTGTTAAAATCATATAGTCGTTATTATTCAGTGTTAAGCATTGAAATATAATAGGAAAAGCTTTATTGCATAATGCAATGAAAAACCAATATAAGTCAGAGCTTAAGTTACACTGTCATACAGTGACATAGTTCATATTAATGGATTTAAAAATAATTTGCATGTTTTTATTTTCAAAATTTACATTCAAGATAAATATTTTGTATATATTCTGTTTTAGAGTGAATAGAATAAATATCATTGTATATAAGTTTATTATGTTTGGTTTTTTTATTTATTATTATGATATAAAAATATAATTAAGATGTAAAAGCAGGGTTTAAAAGTGTTTTTTTTAAAAGTTGTATTGGAAATGAAATAATAGAGTTAAAGTTAACACTCTATATACTGTGTATATAAAAAGAAAATGAGAGTGATTAACTTTGTTATTTAAAAAGGCATTACATTATCATGGTAATGCCTTTTTTCGTTAACCTATTACTTGGCTAAGTAGGTATTAATTGACTTAATAATACCCGTTGCACCTAACCCGAGCTCAGCGATAAGTTCCTCTTGGCTACCTTGAGAAATAAAATAGTCTGGTAAACCAAGGTTTAAAACAGGAATGATTCTTTTTTCCTGCATTAGGAACTCATTCACACCACTACCCGCACCACCCTTAATTGCATTTTCTTCGAGTGTAACGAGCACATCATGGCTGTTTGCCACCTCAAGGATTAAGGCTTCATCTAATGGTTTAACAAAGCGCATATCAACCACAGTCGCATTTAATTGCTCAGCGGCTTCTAATGCATGACTAAGTAACGTACCAAAACACAAAATAGCAACTTTTTCCCCTTGGCGACGGATAACTCCTTTACCAATTTCTAGTGGAGCTAAAGGCTGTAGCTGTGCACCTGTCCCCGTGCCTCGCGGGTAACGAATAGCACTTGGACCATCTTGGTAATGGTAGCCAGTATGTAGCATTTGGCGGCATTCGTTTTCATCACTTGGTGCCATGATCACCATAGTAGGGATACAGCGTAGGAATGAAATATCAAATGAACCTTGGTGGGTTTGGCCATCAGCGCCAACAATGCCGGCTCGGTCAATAGCAAACATCACCGGTACTTTTTGGATAGCCACGTCATGGATGACTTGATCATAACCCCGTTGTAAGAAGGTCGAATAGATAGCGACAATGGGTTTATAGCCCCCAATAGCAAGACCAGCTGCAAAGGTGACAGCATGCTGCTCTGCGATCGCGACATCGAAGTATTGATCAGGGAATTCTTTAGAAAACCGAACCATACCAGAGCCTTCGCGCATAGCTGGCGTAATTGCCATTAGCTTGTCATCATCTTTGGCTTCTTCGCACAGCCAATCCCCAAAGATTTTAGAGAATGTCGGTCCCGTCTCTTTGCTTTTGGGTAAAGTGAATGTGCTTGGGTCAAATTTTGGTACTGCGTGCCAACTGATCGGGTCCTTTTCGGCAGGTTCATAACCACGACCTTTTTTAGTCATGATATGTAAAAACTGTGGGCCTTTTAAATCACGCATGTTTTTTAAGGTTTGAACTAAGGCGACGACGTCATGTCCATCAACAGGGCCAATATAGTTAAAGCCTAATTCTTCAAACATGGTACCGGGAACAACCATACCTTTGATATGTTCTTCGGTCTTTTTCAGCAATTCTTTGATTGGCGGTAAGTTAGAGAAAACTTTTTTCCCACCTTCACGTAATGTGGTGTATAGCTTGCCAGAAAGCAGGTGAGCCAAATGGTTATTTAACGCGCCAACATTTTCGGAGATAGACATTTCATTATCATTTAAGATAACAAGCATATCGGGTGCGGCGTCCCCTGCGTGGTTCATGGCTTCGAATGCCATCCCTGCGGTGATAGCTCCATCACCAATCACACAGACGGTTTTACGGTTTTGCTTTTCTTTTTCTGCCGCAATAGCCATTCCTAAACCCGCACTAATCGATGTGGATGAATGGCCAACACTTAAAATGTCATATTCACTTTCTTCACGCCATGGAAAAGGGTGCAAACCATTTTTTTGACGAATAGTATCAATACGGTCACGACGACCCGTTAAAATTTTATGTGGGTAGGCTTGGTGCCCGACATCCCAAACAAGGTTATCAAACGGGGTTTTGTAGACGTAATGTAATGCGACGGTAAGCTCAACTGCACCGAGACCAGAAGCAAAGTGACCACTAGAACGGCCAACGCTACTCAGCAAAAACTGTCTGAGTTCATCACACAGCTTAGGCAAACTTTCTTTGGGCAACAGACGAAGCTCATCTGGTGTCTCTGCCAATGCTAGCGTTGGATATTTAGCGATATCAATACTCATTAGGTACTCACTTATAATTAATAAAAAACCCACATATTGAATACTCGGTACTGAAACAGTTATCTAAGTATTGCGGTGCGTAAATTTATCTACGCATATTGTGGGTGATCCTCATTGATTGCCTTTCTATAACTCGCTTAGTGTAAGCAATAGTCTGTCTGTTTTTTGAGTTATAGAATGTTCTGAAGATTCATCAAGGTAATAAATGCCGTAATTATCGACCTTCTTGTTGCCAAAAGGCAAAGCATATTGTCAGTTTTTACGCTCAATAATGAAATTAGCTAAAGCGCTTAGCATTTCTATATTATACCCATATGACTGGATCGTCTCTAAAGCGCTTATTGCATCATGATATAGCTCACGTGCTTTTTGTTGAGCCGCTTCAAGGCCGAGTAAAGATGGGTAAGTGCTTTTTTCGTGCTCAGCATCAGTCCCTTGGCGCTTACCTGTTACCGTGCTGTCCCCGATAACATCTAGGATATCGTCTTGAACTTGAAAGGCAAGCCCGATGGACTGTGCGTATTTATCTAAAACAGGTAGTAATTGATGCCCTTTTTCGCCAGCGGCATAAGCACCAAGGCGAATAGCTGCGCGAATGAGTGCACCAGTTTTATGCAGATGAATACGTTCTAAGGATTCAAGGTCGACGTATTTCCCTTCGGCGTCTAAATCCAGAGCCTGCCCACCACACATCCCAGCAAGGCCACTTGCATAGGATAGCTCGGCTATCATTGCGATACGGTCTTTATCAGCGACATCTGGCATTGGGGCACAAGCAATTAATTGAAAGGCCAGCGTTTGTAATGCATCTCCCGCCAAGACAGCATTACCCTCACCATATTTTATATGGCAGGTTGGTTGACCTCTGCGTAAATCATCGTCATCCATAGCGGGCAGGTCGTCATGAATTAATGAATAGGCATGGATGCACTCGACAGCGGCAGCTGGTGCATCAAGGTTTTCTTGGTTCACACCAAGCATAGAGCCTACCGCATAAGTTAAAAATGGGCGTAAACGTTTCCCGCCTAATAACGTGCCATATCGCATTGCTTGTGCAAGAGGAAGGTTTGCAAAAGGCATCGCATTTAGGGCATCTAAAAGGTATTGATTGACTCTGTCATAGGTTTGTTTTTGTTGCAGCGTGAAGCTATCTAAATGTTGTTCAGACATAATTTATTCAGTATCAGGTGAAAAATCGGCAAGAGGTTTATTTTCGTCATCACTGAGCAATATTTGTACACGCTGCTCAGCTTGTTGCAGTACTTTTTGACCTTGTTTGGCAATTTGAACGCCACGTTCAAACTCATTCAGAGCGTCTTCTAGAGGGAGGTCACCGGATTCAAGACGAGCGACGATTTGCTCTAGCTCTTGAAGCGAGTTTTCAAAACTAACAGGTGCAACTTGCTGAGATTTTTCTTTAGCCATATTCTTTAGCCACTAATGTTAAATTAGTTAATTCGGGGAATGTTAAATATTTAGCAGACTAACGTAGTCTTGCCACGGTTACAATTTATTATTGGTGTTTTTAGATTCAGTCCGCAAGATAGTGTTATAATACGCCTCTTTATTGACAATTGGTAACCTATACGTGTGTCCTTGTTAAGACACGTTCGTTTGCCCCACAACCATGAACATGCAGCTATTATGAAGTTTATCATTAAGTTATTCCCAGAAATTACCATCAAAAGCCAAACTGTTAGGCTACGTTTCATTAAAATTCTGACTAGCAATATCCGTAACGTGCTAAAACCTCTTGGCGAAGAAATTTCGGTTGTCCGTAATTGGGATAATATTGAAGTGCGTGTGAAAGGGGAAACGAAGCACGACGAAATTTGTGACATGTTAGGTCGTATTCCCGGTATCCACCATATCCTTGAAGTGGAAGAAAAACCGTTTACTAGCCTGCACCATATTTATGAAATGACCCATGAATCTTATGGTGCGTCTCTCGAAAACAAAACTTTTTGTGTTCGGGTGAAACGCCGCGGTAAGCACGAATTTTCATCGATTGAAGCTGAGCGTTACATTGGTGGTGGTTTAAACCAACATATTCCTTCGGCTAAAGTTAAGCTCAAAGACCCAGATACAACCGTGCATTTGGAAATTGAAGATGACAAACTGATTTTAGTTAAATCACGTATTGAAGGTATTGGCGGGTTTCCTATAGGGACGCAAGAAGATGTTTTATCGCTAATTTCCGGTGGGTTTGACTCTGGTGTTTCTAGCTATATGTTGATGCGCCGTGGTTGCCGTGTTCATTACTGCTTTTTTAATTTAGGTGGTGCGGCACATGAAATTGGCGTGAAGCAAATTGCACATTATCTATGGAACCGTTTTGGTAGCTCCCATAAAGTGCGCTTTATTGCTGTAAACTTTGAGCCAGTTGTGGCTGAAATTTTAGAGAAAGTCGATGATGGCCAAATGGGCGTTGTACTTAAACGTATGATGGTGAGAGCTGCGTCTAAAGTTGCGGAGCGTTATGGTGTGCAGGCAATTGTTACGGGTGAAGCGCTTGGTCAAGTGTCTAGCCAAACTTTAACTAACTTGCGTCTTATTGATAATGCTTCTGATACTTTGGTGCTAAGGCCACTGATTTCTCATGACAAAGAACACATAATCAAATTAGCTCGGCAAATTGGGACTGAAGATTTTGCGAAAACCATGCCGGAATATTGTGGTGTGATTTCAAAAAGCCCAACAGTGAAAGCTGTTAAAGCACGAATTGAAGCAGAAGAGGCCAATTTTGATTTTGCTATTTTAGAGTCTGTTGTGGAGCAAGCGCAAAATATCGATATTCGACAAATTGCACAAGAAAGCCTTGAAAAAGTCCCTGAAATTGAAATGGTGAGTGAGCTTTCAATTGAAAATGAAGTGATTTTAGATATTCGTTCAATTGATGAATTTGAAGACAAGCCACTGAATGTAGATGGAATGGAAGTTAAGCACATTCCATTCTATAAATTGAGTACGCAATTTGGTGACTTACCAAAAGATAAAACCTATTTATTATATTGTGACCGTGGGGTAATGAGCCGCTTGCAAGCGCTATACCTAAAAGAGCAAGGTTATGAAAATATAAAGGTTTATCGCCCATAACTTAAAACAGGGGGCTTGTATCACCAACGTACAATTAGAGAGAAATGTGGGGGAAATTCCCCCACAAGACTAGTTATCGCAAGATAACGTCGCTTGAACCAGCGTGCTTCCGCTGCTGATACTGAAAGAGCATAGCCTTTCTTGCATTAACAATGAAAAACACAACACCGTAAGACACACGGTAACTAGCCCCAGAAGGGCAATTTTGGCCATTCCTCTTGACTCCTTTTCTAAAAGGAGACAGAATCAAATTGTGAGGGTTTGAGACTGCCTCGGATTAAGATTAACATCTAAATTCGGGGCTTTCGTCTTTTTGGCTTTGGCAAATGCTTGAACCAAAATGATCCAAGCACCCACGGCAATCATAGCAAAGATCCACTCGAAATAAATCTATTTACAGTCAGTTTTTATAATAAAAATATTTAAATTCAATTGGTTATAATGATTTTGATATCATTGGTATTATTATGATTATTGATTGAACTGAAGTAAGAATGGCAAAGAGTGTAGATTCAAAACAGGGTGCTTGTATCACCAACGCACAATTAGAGAGAAATGTGGGGGAAATTCCCCCACAAGACTAGTTATCGCAAGATAACGTCGCTTGAACCAGCGTGCTTCCGCTGCTGATACTGAA
>NZ_JBIXLP010000061.1:0-134200 GCF_053543535.1 Providencia sp. AGC89 | reverse complement strand
GAGTGATCGCTATGATTCCTCGATATCGTATTATATCCTTCGTCGATTACTGGCAGTGGTTGAGAATACACTAGAACACCATAACCGAGTATTTGCAATCCGAGTTGATTTACGATTCGCTCAGGATAGTAGTCCTGATGCCCCGGATATGCCTATATGTTTTCAACGCACGGATGAGCGAGCCATTACCCGTTTTATCGAGTCACTAAAAAGCCAACTGAGAGCCGCACATCATCGTACGGGGCGTTCAGGTACACCAGCACTCCCTTATTATGCTTGGGTAAGAGAACGTAATGAAAGTGAATATCCTCACTACCATTTAGTTTTGTTATTTAATCGAGATATATACGGCTATTTAGGCAACTATTTACAAGATGATGCCAATAATATGGCGACTAGAATACAACGAGCATGGTGTAGCGCCATTGGCTTAGAGTACCCGGACTATGCACCATTAGTTAACTTTCCAGAGAATCCCGTATTTCGATTTGATAGACGAGATGCTCTGGCCCGTCATTCTAATTATTTTGATTTCCTATTACGCATGACGTATCTGGCTAAAATGAATACCAAGGAGTTCATTACTGACTTTAGAAACTTCGGAACCAGTCAGGTTTAATTGAGAGGCATTAGCTCAGACTTGAACTAACAGGTGTTGGGTAGAACATAACTAAGCCTGACCGGCTGGTCTGAGCGAGGAGCGGAAGTTTCCATTATTCTATCAAGGTAATCTTCAACCGGCCGATTTAGAGGCGTTTGCTTTAGAGCAATAACTACACCTTGAATAAAAGGTTGTCTAACTCTATACACAACTCAAAATATAATGGCTCTGTGGAGTTAGACACCGTGCGCTTTCGTCCTGTCAGGGAGCTAAAATTTTCCAGATGTCATAGCCGATATACGCCAACGTAGAGGTAGCAAACAGGGTAAAAATGATGACAACGTAGCGAAATCTACGCTGACTTACAGCAATTTTCGCCGCCAGATGGCTCTTTTGCTGACTAACAGCTTCAGTCAGCGCCTGCTGACTTATTTGCAGAGACTCAATAGCCTGGGTTGGTGGCGTTAAGTGCTGCACCAGAGCTGTCTGGACGTCGGTGGATAGCATTTTAAGGCCGCTTAACACTTCTCGCCGATCGTTTTCTTGCTGTTCCGCGAACGTGGTCTGCGCCGTTTGCACATTTTGACTGACGCCCTTGAGCTGCAGGTTAAGTTCACTTACCAACTGTTTTATTTGCTGCTGGACTTGCATGACACTTTCTAGTTGTTCAGACAATCGTTGGTCACGCTCTCGCGTCGACCGTTGCTCGCTGGCATTGTCTGCGCTGGTGTCCTCTATAGATTGGTTAACCGCCAGTAGCTGCTGCAATAGGGCCTCAGCGCTGTCGATACCTGCTTGCTGACACTGCTGTATTGCTGTCTGAACACTCTTATTTTGCAGCTCAAGAACATCAGACAGTTTTGCAAAAATCTCGCCTGTCTCGGCTTTCAGTTGGCTATCATAGTGCGCCGATTGTTGACTAAGAGCGGTGCGAATATCTTGTTTTTTTTCATTGACCTGAGTCGAAATAAATTCCTGCAGCTTACTTATCATCCCAGGAATATCGTCATCTTGCAGCTCACGTAATGATCTTTTCAGAGGATTAATGATTTCTTCAGTGTTTGCGTCTACCGCATTAATAGCATCATTGATTTCGTCAACCTTATATTTTGTATCCAGAACCTCTGCATTGAGTCTTTTTAAAGAATTCTCAAGGGGATTGAGCGGTTCCTTAAGTATTTTTACCATTAGCTCGGCGAGCATTTTTTCTTTATTTTTTATTTCACTGGTTACGTTCATGTCTTACCCAGAATATTTTTCAGTTAAATTCATTAAATCTTCCCGCTGATTTTTCAACGCCACACAGGATAAAACTTGTAATAAAGCATCACAATTATCCTGTTCCTGAAAGACCGAATCCAGGCGTGCACTTAATGTGTTGAGATACTCTTTATCAAGAAAGTGGACAAACTGCTTACAGCGGGCAAGATCCTCCTTTGAAGCTGCGGCAATTTTTTTTAAATCATCCTTGTGCGAGACGATCTGTTGTTCAAGCGATGTTTGCCGCCGTAAGGATTTATTTTGCTCTACTCGCAACACGTCAAGAGTCATCCTTTCTTTGGATAGTTCACTTTTGTATTCATTCCGGACGTTCTCTGCTGCAGCCATCCATTGTGAGGTCCACAACCGAATGACTTCCGCTTTTGCATTATCAGCAGCATAGATGACGCTGTTTTTGTCCGATAAATAATTCGCAGAACTAAGATAGGCATCGATCCAATAGTCATCGAGCGTATAGCGAATAGCATTGAACTTTTCATCAAGAATATCCTGTACCTCCTGCCTGGTAGGTTCAATATTCTTACGGGCTACTTTTCGCCAGTACGTTGACTGACTTGCTATGGCCAACTGGATCTTTTTAATTTCACTGCAATAGTCGGCAATCATACGGCGTAAAGTCGTGCATTTTTCGCTTTTGTACTCTGCCGACAATTTAATTACTGCGGCCTCTTTTGCGGCTTTATCGATAAAACCTCGGCTGACAGCTAACGAGTTATCTTTTAATAACCAGTTAGTTTGGTTTATTTTTTCCAGCGACCGAGAGATCGCCTTTTCCCAGGTCATCAGTGTATTTTCTGTTTCTTGTAGCTGTTTTTTTAGCGCTGACAGTTTTTTTTCGACAACTGCCGTTTTTTTCTCCTGAATATATTTAACGCTGAGGTGGGTATCTAGGGTGCTGCGCAACCGCCCGAGCGGGCTGGTCGATGCCGCAATCTGTTCCAACAGTTCGTTACGCAAGCGGTTGACCATGGGGGCAACACGGGCATACAGGGCGCTATCGTTTTCGGCCATACTCAGCCAGCTGCTGCCAAACTCGAGTGGAAAGTAGAGGTTCAGATCTTTCGCCATGTCACTCATGCTGTTAAAGCGTTCGATCTGTTCAATAAGGCGCTGACGTAGCTGGGTGATATCGAAAGCTGGATCGTTGCGAATCAGCGTCTTCACCGACTGTGCTGAGTAAGAATAGGTGGTCACGATGCGAAATCGGCACGGCATCGCCTGCCAGTCCTCAATACCCGGCAGTGTGATAACGTCCGGTTGCAGAAAACTCAAATCATCGCCACGACCAATTAGCAACACCAAATCAGCGAAGGGAAGATAACTCTTCGCCATTTGATTGACATGCTTTTGCTCTTGCGCATTCGCGGGATTATCACCAGGTAGATCCAGAATACGCACGCCGAGCACACCCGTGGTTTTCATCCTGAAAAAACGCCCAGGAATATGCACAATGCATGGGGAGTCGACAACCAGTTCTCCCCGTTCCATCTGCTTTCTGATCTGCGCTAAGGCATCGGTCATATCGTCGTCAGAGGCAAACCAGTGCGTTTTCGATTGCACAAACAATCCCCAGCGCTGGTCCGCTGAACGACGATATTCCATGGCGGTGGCGGTGGCCGACTTTCCAGCTTCCCGCCCGCCGCGCAGCACGTGCGATAATGTTGCCATTTGCTGCAGATCTATGCCCATCAGATCGAGCAGTAAGGTGGTTTTTCCGACCTGCGTCTTACCAAAGATAACCACGTACGGTTCGGTATCGCTTTCCCTGAGCTGTATTCTTTCCTGAACGTCATGACTTAAGGTTTTAATCAGCCGATCGTAGGCGCGAAAAGCCCACTCTAACTGCCGCGACTCTAACTGCTGCCAATAATTTATAACCTTCCAGGACGTCATCTCACTCACCGTGGTTGGTTATTAACACTTGTAGACCCGAAGCCGATGAACCCAGCTCAGTACGCAGGTCATCGATAAGGGTATTCACATCGGCAATGGCTTTGGCGAGCCGATCCTTGCGCATCAGTATTTCGTCCATGTGATAACGCGTACGTAACGTTTCGCTAATCCGCTTACGCGCCGCATTCATCGTATCGTCGAACTGACTGCGTAAATGCTCAATATGGTGATCATGAACGCTGGCAAGCATGGTGTGTGCCTGAGAGCTCGCTTTTTTCTCGAAGGTGCGCATTCGTGTTACCGCAGACACGGTCACGTAGGCCGCCGCAACAACGGCGGTTACCGCAACGGCAGCAGGATGCATTATCACTGGTGCGGGGGGAAGGGGTGAACCCGTTTGGTCAATAGAAGATTGATCCTGGCCAAAGAGCGCGCCAAGGATATCGGAATCACCGTCGCTGACAATGTCAATCGCCAGCACTGCCGCCAGTGATTTTATTGCGGTCTTGCCAAGATCAACTCCTGCGTTGAGGGTTTGAACCCCTTCTGCAGCGACGTTACCTGCGGATGTCTCACCATCGTACTGCTCAAGTGTGACGTAAGGTCGCAGCTCTTTGCAAATTTCAGGCATGGCGTACACAAGGCGAGTGTACTCCAGCGAGAGCACTGGGATCAATTCCACGGTTTTCCTGAGCTGTTTATTCATCACCGTGGTATTTTGCCCATTCGATGTGGCACCATGATTTAACAACATTTTGATATTACTTATTTTTTCTGCATCCAGCTGTTCGTGCTGTATGGGCTGCCCGGCGCTATTCATATAGCCAAGTGTTATCAGCTTCTCTAGCTTTGGTGATGCAGGCAAGTTTGGGCGATTGTTGCCGTTTGGCATGGGCTTGAGTTTTGCCGCCGTCAATTGTTGCAAGCTGTTCACATAGTCATTGAAGAAACCAGTTGATGCGTCCTCCCATGAATCCTGAACCAGTTGCTGTAATTTGCCTTTTGTCTCACTGGTGGTATCAAATACATTCGATATCCAGTTGGCAAATCCCTCATGGTCCTTGACCAGCTTGCGGTCCATGTTAACCTTTGCCGCTTCAAAGGTTTTAGCGATACACGCTTTCACCTTTTTGGTGTGCTCTTCTCTTAGTTCCTGTACGGCGTCGTCAAACACTTCTAGTACTTCTGCCAGAACCTGACTGCCATCATCCTGGCAACCTTTATCACTGTGGTAATATAGACGTGACTGAGTACGGATCATATTCATGACGCGGGGCAGATCCTTACTGATAATCCCAGTAAGGTGGGTTAACTGGAGATAACGATTGGTTTGTCCGGAAAAGTTAAGGTCATCAATGGCTCGGCACAGGTGCGGCATCCATTCCGTTATGTATTCCGGATCGTCGGTGCCGGTTAAAATAATATTGTTATCCGTATATTCGGCAGCGACATTGAAGGTTTCAGCCGCGCTTTTTCTTAATTCAGTTTGCCGTTGTGGATTATGGCGATACGCTTCTGTCTTGGAGATGACAATATAAGGTTTACAGTCCTTAAGCTCTTTTTCCAGCATATCTTTGACGATTTCGAGCTGCTGCTGGTTTGCCAGTCGAGTTTCGTCGGTTACGATGATACAACCGCCTGCCGCGATCATTGCCTGACGCATTAGTTCTTGCCATTCACGATTTTCACGCTCTTGTTTTTCATAGCCAGGCAGCAGTAACCAGGCCTGATTATTGCGTGTAAAATAACGCTGCGGTACTTTCAATACTGGCAGTAAATCCCCCGCATCAGGATCGCAGACCGCTCGCTGAAACTCGTTGACGTCGACGCTGATATCCTCTAGTGTCAAATCATTTCCAGTTTCGACTAGGCGGCGGACATAACCCTGAGGCACTTCAGTCTTAGAACTCTCGAGGATTAAGACTGGCATTTTCTCGCCGCGTCCTTCATTGCTACGTAACCAGCCGCTACAGTCTTGATGCAGGCCATACAGGCTCGCCATCAGAGTCGTTTTCCCCGCTCCTTGCGAGCCCCCTATAGCCACAATCCAGGTATCGGCGAGCACCTCAGCAAGCAGCAGTCGTCGCATGACTTCAAGTAATTTTTCATCAAGCTCTTCACTGTCAAGTGCGGAACAGGCCCCACGTAAACGACGCAAAGTATTATTCAGCGCCTTGAGCTGGATTTCCGGTGATTTCATTGTCATTTGTTATCCTCAGAAGGTCTTAAAATTGTAAAACCTAATTATATCAGGCGCCATAGCGTTAGGCTTGCGAAGATTAAGGCAAATTTCGCGCATCCAGGAGACCAATTGGAAAACGGAAATGATCCTATGTTAAGTCTGTTTTTTGAGTAGACATGAGTTGATGGGGGAGTGAGCAACAGACCTTCCATAGGTTGTATCAACAGGTCTGGTGAGGATTCCATTCTTCGCATGTAATTTTCCTGAATTCGAAATCTAGCAGGCTGCTTACATGACTGGAAAAAGTATAACGAAAAGTAAACATGCTCAGCAGTTCTTATTTCGACTTAGTGTTAATACAGAATTACGGAAACGAATCTAACCTCTTTATTTCAGCATCCCGTTCTTGGATGGAGGTTTACGTCCCTTCAAGGTCTGCGGCGGATCTGTCCTTAATCTAACGTTCCCTTGATGGCTATGCCTTGTGGTATCTGAAGATCATCAAACTTGGCTGAGGTAATTTTAGGATCTCCAGTAGTACATCGGAACAGTTCCAAGAAGAACCGATAAGAGGTTAGGTTACACGAATCGTATAATACTCGACTACTTGCTCCTGCAATTTTTGTTGCGGAAGCGCAGCGCATCTCTGACTTCGTATAGTTGAAAATGAACGAAGCTGGGGTGATATTCAGCATTTTGTCGCACTGGCTCAGCAGTTCATTGTGACCATCTACTGTCATTGCAATACCTTTATGAATTCTCTTTGACTGAATCAGAACTCCTTTTGAGTAGGTAAGCTGTGGTGTATTGATTGAGACGTGAAACAGCATGTCTGCACCAGCCTTCTTCTCTTGTGCAGCTATCCCCTTACGGTGTCTGAGAATTGATGAAGACCAAGTGATATCACCAATTTTATCGTCAAAAGCTGCATCTAATCGGCCGATTAGCGCCCCAGTGATGTCGTCTTCATCCGTGACTAACCCGTTCGAATACTTTAACATCGCAGCGCTGACTGCACGGTCTGCTGCGTGTGCAGCTTTCTGGAATGCTTGTTCTAGTTTATGTTTCATTATTTATCCTCATCCCAATCCTGAACTAAACAAACTGAAATCTGTAGTTTTTTACAAGTCAATTGGAGTGCAAATATCCTGCATAACCGGACTACTCATTTTTGGTATCACCACCGATTATACTCATAAAACGAAGCAGTTCATATGTATACACTGAAAAGTGGGTGAATTGCTCCTTTATTAGTAGAGTGCGGACTATAGTAGTGTTCGGTAATGGCACATAGCTGACATCTCGGTGATATTGATATATAGTCCCGTGTTATTATTATAGTACCAGCTCAGATTAGAGCTGGTACACATGTTATCCAACTAGCGATATTCCTCTTACTCCACCTTCAATAATACTTCCCCTATCTGCCGATTCAATAAAATCAGCCCACCATTGCATCATAGGGCGTCTTTGCTCTATGTAATCACTGCGGTTGTATGCTCGCCTCACTTCGTTTTTATCGACGTGGGCTAGGGCGGCTTCGATAACATCAGGTGGGAAGCCTTGCTCATTGAGTGCGGTGCTGGCAATTGAGCGTAGACCATGAGAAACCAAGAGACCACCGAATCCAGCGCGTTTTAATGCTGCATTGACGGTTTGGCTATTCATCGGTTGGGTAGGCTTGATTCGGCTAGGAAAGATAAACTCACGATTACCACTTAATGGTTTCATTAGCTCTAAAATAGCTAAAGCAGCGTCAGATAACGGAACAGTGTGCTCACGGTTCATTTTCATTCTAGCAGCGGGGATCTTCCACTCCTTGGTTTCAAAGTTGATTTCGTCCCAGCGAGCTTCAGCGGCTTCGGCAGGGCGAGAGATGGTGAGTAGCTGCCACATAAACAAGCATCGAGTAGATAGGCTAATACTAGCTGTACGCATTGTCTGCATGAGCTTTGGTAGCTGATCAGGGGGAATACTTGGCATATTCTTTTTCTTGGGTTTTTCAAAAGCTTTGCCAATGTTGATACTTGGAACGGCATCAATTAACCCAGTATTTTGAGCATAGATCATCACTTCGTTGATACGCTGACAAAGGCGACGGACAGTTTCTAGTGCGCCTCTGGCTTGTACCGGTTGTATTGCTTGAACCAATATGTGCGCTTTGATATCAGTAACACTAATATCGCCAATAGCGGGGAAGACATCTCGTTCAAGTGAACGCCAAATGTCGTTACCATAGTCTTCGGTTACTGTGGACTTTTTCACTTCCCACCAACGTTCAGCGACAAGTTGGAAGGTATTGGTTTTAGCCTCTTGAGAGTTTCTTATTTGATCTTTTTGATATTCTTGAGGATCAATATCTTTTGCCAGTAATGAGCGAGACTCTGCTCTAAGTTTTCTAGCATCTGAAAGTGTGACAGCAGGGTAGGCCCCAAAACTTTGTTTGGTCCTTTGTTTTGTATAAGGGCGGTAGTAACGGAATTGCCATAATTTGCTTCCGCTAGATTTGATTAGCAGTGTGAGTCCATCACCATCATACAGCTGATAGTCCTTGTCCTGTGGTTTAGCTGCTTTGATTTCGGTATCGGTTAATGGCTTTGTTTTTCTTGCCATGAAAAATCTCCATGCGTTTAGGCCCAACAAAGATGTTAGTTCTTTTTGTTGGGCCTATCAATGGGCCTAAAGGAATTAGCTTGGGTGGGATAAAATAGGACAGTGTAGGACATAAAAAAGCCCGCAACTCATTGAGTTAGCGGGCTTTTCAGTCTTCTTTGGACGTCCTTAGAAGATAATTTGGTGGAGCTGGCGGGAGTTGAACCCGCGTCCGAAATTTCTACATCCTCGGTACTACATGCTTAGTCTAGTCTTTAAATTCATTTGCCAGCTGCGGACAGACACGCCACTAACAAACTATCCTGATTAAGTTTAACGCTGCAACCCCAGGCAAGGCATTCACGCGATCTCTTTTGGGTTTGACCTCTCTTGATCCCCGTCCTAAGAGCGGAGGCTAGGGAGAGAGGGCTCTAAGCAGGTTATTAAGCTGCTAGTGCGTAGTTTTCGTCGTTTGCGACTATTTTTTTGCGGCTTTTTACGAGGCCAACCGCCCCTCGGCATGCACCTTGGGTTTCGCAAATCCCGTCGAATCCAGAATCAGCCCCAAGTTGTTGAGCACAGTATAACAGAAAATTATCCTATAAAGCTAGAACTTAGCGATTAGAATGTTTCATTATACGTGCTTTATCGAGTTGCCATTCACGATCTTTGATATCAGAACGTTTATCATGGGCTTTTTTACCCCTTGCAACACCAATTTTGACTTTACACCATGCATTTTTCCAATAGAGGGAAAGTGCAATAACGGTATACCCTTCACGATTAACTTTGCCGTAAAGTGTGTCTAATTCACGTTGATTTAGAAGTAGTTTTCGGCTACGGGTTGGATCACATACTATATGGGATGATGCAACAGTAAGTGGTGTAAAGTTTGCACCAAATAAGTAGGCTTCACCGTCACGTAAAAGCACGTAGCTATCACCAATATTGGCTTTGCCAGCGCGTAGTGATTTAACTTCCCAACCTTGTAGGGACAAACCCGCCTCGAACTCCTCTTCGATAGAATATTCGTGGCGAGCACGCTTGTTCATAGCAATTGTTGCTGAACCGGGTTTATATGGTTTTTTCTTTGTCATAGTGCAATCATTATACTGTAAGCTGAGTTGAAAGAAATCTTTCTAAGCTGATATTTTTCTGATTGTGCAAATCTTGCCCTGTATGGGTTTTGTTTTTTGTTTAACCAGTCAATGATGGTATTATATGCTCAGTTTTTGGGGATAGGAATTGATATGCCACAGATTAGTCGCTCTGCGTTAGTCCCTTTCAGCGCAGAACAAATGTATAAACTCGTCAATGACGTTATTTCATACCCAAGTTTTTTGCCTGGGTGTGTAGGTAGCAGAATTATTAGCCACAGTTCTGATGAAATGACAGCTTCAGTTGAAGTGTCAAAAGCGGGGATCAGCAAAACCTTTATTACTAAAAATGTACTTGAGGATAACAAGTGTATTCACATGCAGTTGGTCGAAGGGCCATTTAGCAAGTTATCTGGAGGGTGGAAATTTATTCCTTTAAGTGCTGATGCATGCAAAATCGAATTTCATCTTGATTTTGAATTTACTAATAAATTAATAGAGTTAGCATTCGGTAAAATTTTTAAGGAATTGGCGAACAACATGGTTCAAGCCTTTACTTTAAGAGCTAAGGATGTTTACAGTGTCTGAGCTTAGTATCGAAGTAACCTATGCATTGCCGGAAAAACAATTTTTGTTATCAGTGAAGGTTGCTGATGGTACAACAATTGAGGATGCAATAATTGCCTCTGGAATTCTTGCGTTGCGTGATGATATCGATTTAAAGAAAAATAAAGTGGGTATTTATAGCCGCCCTGCAAAGTTGACTGATAAAGTGCAAGATGGTGATCGGATTGAAATTTACCGGCCTTTAATTGCAGACCCGAAAGAATTACGTCGAAAACGCGCTGAAAAATCTAAAGAAACAAAAAATAGTTGATAGAGCTAATATGATTTTGATGAACCGAGCGATAGCTCGGTTTTTTTGTTATGTAGACTTAATATCTTCAAATTGCTTTGGAAATAAGAGTGGTATAACAATGTTCATTCAAAATAACTACCTGTTCAAATATGTAGTTAATGATACAGGTAGATAGTTTCATAAAGCCCTAACTATATGATTAGTCAGCTGACTTGGTCTCGGATGCTTTAGTTTCAGCGGCTTCCATTGACTCTTGGGCTGCAAGGTTTTTCTCATTTTTGATATCAGTTAAAATACCATTGCGATCAAAAATTAGAGTTAAAGTCTCTTGCTGAACTGGGTCATGCCCGAGCTCTTGGCGGAAAACATAATACCAAGTCTGAGTACCAAACGGGTCGGATAACATTGGTGTGCCCAAAGTGTAAGCGACCTGTTGCTGTGTCATTCCTTTTTGGATCTTGGCAACATCTTTCGCTGTGAGGTAATTACCTTGGTTAATGTCAGGGTGATAGACAAGACGTTCCATCATTGAACAGCCCGTAGACATTAATGCGAGTGATAGTGCAGCAGCAGTTAACAATTTATAACGCATGGATATCTCATTCCTTTTGGAGTCAGAACATCAATGATAATCGACATTGATACATTTTAAAACCTTCCTTATCGACTCTAAGACCACATGAGCGTAAAAAAGTTGTCAAAAATTACGCTGCGAGTAATTCTTTTGCATTTGCCAGTGTATTTTTTGTGACTTCTGAACCGGCAAGAAGTCGGGCAAGTTCTTGTAACCTTGATTTTTTGTCCAGTAATTGCATATGTGTTTCAGTTTCTACGCCATTGGTTTCTTTACTGACATAAAAATGATGATGACCACAACCAGCAACTTGCGGTAGATGGGTTACACACATAACCTGCGTCGACTCACCTAATTCACGTAATAATTTACCAACAATCGCTGCTGTTGGCCCACTGATACCGACATCGACTTCATCAAAAATTAAGGCTGGGGTGTCCATTTTTTTAGCGGTAATAACTTGGATAGCTAATGCTATGCGTGATAATTCACCGCCGGATGCAATTTTACTTAAAGCTTGATGAGGCTGACCGGGGTTAGTCGTAACATTGAATTCAATCTTACAAGCACCGTCGATTTGCAACTGTTCCGGAACAAATTTTACATCAATAGTAAACAGGCCGTGGGGCATAGATAGTTGGTGCATGCTATCGGTAATTAATGAACTTAACTCTTGGGCATAATGCAGGCGCATGTGGTGTAAGCGCTTAGCGCAAGCTAATGCTTTTTGGTGATCATTAATAACCTGAGCATTTAATGCTTCACAATCTTCATTTTGATTGGAAATTTGTTCTTGCTCACTTAGTAACTGTTGAAATAGTTCTGGTAGTGCTTCAGGAGTAACATGATGTTTACGCGCTAGGCTAATTTGTTTAGAAATGCGTTGTTCAAGTTCAAACAAGCGATTGGGGTCAAGTTCGTACTGATCGCAATAATGTTTTATTTCATCACTGACTTCACTGACTTGGATTGAAGCCTCTTCGAGCATATCCAGTAACCCTGAAAACTTAGGATTGAGAGTGACTAATTCAGATAACTCATTTTTTGCCATGCTCAACAGGCCCATCACGTTGGCTTCATCATTGTCTGATAATATTTGAGCCGCAGTTTGCCCAAGCGTTAAAAACTGACCATAATTTGCTAATTGTTTATATTCTTGGTCAATTTCTTCAAATTCCCCTTGGATGGGCATAAATTCATTTAATTCTTTCAAATGATATTCTAATAGCTGCTGACGAGCTTCATATTCTTGCATTTGTTTTTGAAAAATGGCCAATTGCTGGCAAGAGTTATGCCAAACCTGCCAAGCTTGTTTCATTTGCGAGAGCAGTTCTTGTTGATTTGCATAGGCATCTAGTAGTGATTTTTGGTGAGTATTATCAAGTAATAATTGATGAGCGTGCTGACCATGGATTTGGATTAGTAAAGCACCGAGTTCCCTAAGCTGCGAAAGAGGTACGGATACGCCATTAATAAAGCCACGGGAGCGGCCATCAGAAGATATTGTACGGCGTAATAGGCACTCATTTTGGTTATCAAGTTGATGTTCAGCTAACCAATTTGCGGCCATTTTTGCATCTGCAAGGGAGAAGCGGGCGCACAAATCTGCACGTTGAGTGCCAGAGCGTACCATATTGGCTTCACCACGTTCCCCTAAACACAGGCCGAGCGCATCAATAGCGATAGATTTACCCGCACCTGTTTCACCTGTGATGGTGGTCATGCCATTACGAAAATCAATTTCTAATTCACGAACGATAGCAAAATTATTGATGGTTAATTGAGTAAGCATCTGCGCTCTCCTGTAAAAATACACACCTGTGTTTTCATACAGTTTAAACTGTTTTTTTATACAGTAAAGAGGTAGCGCAAAAAAAATTAAAAAGTTTTTTTAGCCCATCCTAATTTTGAACTTAACGTATTGAAATAGTTATAGTCTTGGGGGTGAACTAGGTTAAGATTTTTATTACTGCGTTTAATTATAACCTCTTCACCATCTTGAATTGGCAGCATAATTTGGCTGTCACAACTGACTTCATAGTCGATATTTGTGCGTAAAAACTTTAAACGGATACTGCTATCACTACTAATAACGAGTGGCCGTGATGACAGGGTATGAGGGAACATAGGGACTAAGACAATGGCGTCTAAATTAGGCGTTAAAATAGGGCCTCCCGCAGAAAGTGAATAGGCGGTAGAGCCAGTTGGAGTTGCAATGATTAAGCCATCAGAGCGCTGAGAGAATGCGAACTTTTCATCAATATAGACTTCAAATTCGATCATATGAGCGACTTTACCTGGGTGCAGAACAATTTCGTTGATTGCAGTACTTTTCCGTGATTTTTGATTACTTTTGATAACCTGAGCTTCTAATAGAAAACGTTTTTCTTCGCGATATTCACCTTCAAGGACCCGAGAAAGCTGCTGTAAGGCATTATCAGGGTCGAGGTCAGTTAAAAAACCGAGGTTACCCCGGTTTACGCCGATAACTTTATTATTATAGCGGGATAAAATGCGCGCAGCACCCAGCATGTTACCATCACCCCCAACGACGACGACGAGGTCTGCTTGTTGGCCAATATCGGTTAATGACCCTGTATTGGCATTAGCCAGCTTCAGATCTTTGGCAACTTGTTTATCAATAATTGCATGGTAATTTTTTGAAATTAGCCAATGATAAATTAATTCATGAGTTGCCAATGCTTCCGGATGCCTTGGGTGCCCGACAATGCCTATCGTTTTAAATTGTGATTGTGGTGTATTATTGCCCTTTCGCATACTTTTTTGGCCTCTCATTGTATGACTTCCCTTGAATCCCTGTATTAGATCCCCATAATACTCTCATATAGGGGATTAATGCTAAATACGCGGAGATATTCATGAGTAGTAAAGACCAAAACATGCATGATGAGCAAGCTTTTGAGCAAAATGAATCACAAAAAGTTCAACAAGAGCAAGAAGCTGAAGTTCAGCAAGCTGATGAAATGCAAGCAAACGAAGAAGCGTTAGCAGCGCGTATTGCTGAGCTTGAGCAACAGCTTGAAGCATCAAGAAAAACTGAGCGTGAAGCCATGTTGCGCGCCCATGCTGAAATCGAAAACATTCGTCGTCGGACGGAACAAGATATCGAAAAGGCGCACAAATTTGCTCTTGAAAAATTTTCTAATGAACTATTACCAGTTATTGATAATTTAGAGCGTGCTATTGATGCGGCAGACCGTGACAATGAACAATCTAAAGCAATGGTAGAAGGGTTAGATTTAACGCTGAAAACATTCTTAGATGCAGTGGCGAAATTTGGCATTGAACCAGTAGGCGAAGCGAATGTACCGTTTAACCCTGAGGTTCATCAAGCAATGACGATGATAGAATCGCCTGATCATCAAGCAGGTCATGTTATTGATGTGATGCAAAAAGGCTACACGTTAAATAACCGTCTATTAAGACCAGCAATGGTCATCGTGTCGAAATAACGATAATGATAATTAAATGGGATGCACAGGCATCCCATTTAATTACTAGTATTATTGAAAATCAATTGTTTGATTTTATTGTTTTCTTGTTCTGCTTTTCTAGCCCATTACATCGTATTTTATTCGTTGATGACTGGGTTCCAGTCAATAGGTGTTTTGCCTTCCCGTTCTAAGATGGTATTTGTTTGGGAAAAATGTCCGCAACCTAAAAAACCACGGTGCGCTGAAAGTGGCGATGGATGTGGGGCTTTAAGGACGTGATGGCGCTTAGTATTAATTATTTTGCCTTTTTTCTGTGCGTGGGCGCCCCATAATAGAAAAATGACCCCCTGAGTATTTTCATTAATAGCTTCAATAACTTTATCTGTAAAGGTTTCCCAGCCTAGATGTGCATGGGAATGTGCATTACCTTGCTCTACCGTCAGTACGGTATTGAGTAATAAGACACCTTGCTTAGCCCAACTCAGTAGATAGCCATGATCAGGCCGTTGAAAACCAGCGATATCTTTCTCCAGTTCTTTATACATATTAACTAAAGAAGGTGGCGGTTTTACCCCTGGGAGTACCGAAAAAGATAGGCCATGGGCTTGACCAGGTCCGTGATAGGGGTCTTGACCTAAGATAACCACTTTGATGTCGGCAAGTTCTGTATAACGAAAAGCATTAAAAACATCATCTTGTGGTGGATAGATAACTTTACCTTTTTTGCGTTGATCAGCAACGTAAGCAAGTGTTTCCTTGAAGTAAGGCTTGGATTTTTCTGGGCCAATGACATCGTGCCATGTGATAGGTTCTGACATGAAGTATTCCATAATAATGAATCTATGACAGTCCAATTTATAACTGAACCAGTTGATACCCTAAGCTTACTGGTTCATAGGCAAGAGATAAAGCCCTGATATTGATTATAGTATTTAAAATATTTTTTAAAGTTTATGAAAAAAATTAAAAAACAAACGGATTAATTTTGATTTAAATCATAAAGTTGAACTGATCTGTTTAGTTACTGCACGAAATAATTGATAAATATCAAAGAAACTCAGGGGTTCAACTGGTATAAAATGACTATATACATTGGTTAGACCAAATATCCAATTGCTAGTTTTTATAAGATTGATGGTTAATGCAGTTTCGGTTAATAAAAACCGATTGCAATCAAGTTCGAACGTGGAGGTCGACATGATTACTGGTATTCAAATTACTAAAACAGATAATGCAGCATTATTAAATTCTTTCTGGTTACTTGATAACGAGAAAAATGAGGCTCGTTGTGTTTGTGCAAAGGCGGATTATAACGAAGGCCAAATCGTCGCGAAAGACGAATTAGGTGCTTTTGAGTATCGTGAAGTCCCTTTGGAGATGAAGCCAACAGTTCGTGTCGAAGGTGGCCAGCACTTAAATGTGAATGTTTTAAGCCGTGAAACATTAGAAGATGCGGTTAAAAACCCAGAAAAATACCCACAATTAACCATCCGTGTATCAGGTTATGCAGTACGTTTTAACTCATTAACCCCTGAACAACAGCGTGATGTTATTACCCGTACTTTTACTGAAAGCTTATAATAAAATTTAGTATAACTACGTTAAATACTGTGTAATAAATTCTAAAGCCATTGTTATCAATGGCTTTTTATTTGCGACTAATAAAGTAGATTATTTCTCTCCTTGGCTATTTGTATTCCAATATTCTTCCAACACAATATATTTGTTAGGAGGAATTTATGCCTTTTTTAACGCCAGAAACGATATCCTCTAGAGATGAGCTTTCTCTTGCTCAAGAAAGTTTAGATATATATTTACAACATCAGCATGTAGAAAATCAGTCTTGCGGGGGAAATTTGTGGCCCCCAAAAATATTAAAAAATGACTTTTTAGGTCGGGATGCACAGCCGAAAGACTATATATTAGCGTTGCTTTCACAGGGGGCTTACAATAAAAATTGGCAGACAATACAAGAGATTGAAAGATTAGATGATAGTGAATTGAATAAACTGGGAATAAGTGCTGAATTATTAAGTGATAAGCAGACAGGGTTCCAAGCTAATATTTGTCGGTTTCATGATTTATATATTCTTTGTTTTAGTGGTAGCAATGATATCAGCGATTTTTATGCAAATATCCGCCAAGGAATTGGTTTGTATGAATCTCAATATTTTCAAGCCGTGAGTTTAATGAATGTTTTATCAAATGCAGTTAATAGAAATACAATCTGTACAGGGCATTCATTAGGTGGAGGGCTATCGTCTATTGCAGCATTGGCAAGCAATTCTCCTTGTATTGCATTTAGCCCAGCAGGGCTGTCTAAGAGCACTGTTAATAAAGTCGGCATAGATTACCACATGGCTGAAAAAGTGGCTCAGGAAGGACTAATACGTTTTTATACTGTGCAGTATGACTGGCTTGATTCATTACAAAATTCTTTACCAATCCCTTCTGCGTTGGGAAATTGTATTAAAATGCCTTATAGCGAACAGAGTTCTTGGAAAAATTGGCTACCACACCGTTTATTAACAAGAAGTTTTATTGCACATACAATGGTTAAAATTATTAAAATGATGTGCATGCATAAACCGTGGAATAATTGGAATGCCCTTACTGGAGAATATAATAAAATCCAAGAAATACCATTAACTGTATTCCCTAACCCTGAAGAACAACAAGTATTAAATTGGCAAGAAGGTTGTAAGAAAGCGATTAAAGCAGGGGATATTAATGAGTTTTCAGCTATTTTAGTTCGACATCATAAACCTAGCGATATTGACTTTTTAGCTCGGCAATCAGTTAGTGCAATGAATGGGCAATTTATGCAAGTTTTAATTGAATCTCAATATGGGCAATTAATTAAAAGTATGCAATCAAAAGAACAAAAAAGTATTTTGCATTTAGCTGCACAAAACGGCCAAGTCATGCAATCTCAAATCTTATTAAAGAATGGTGTAACGGTAAATATTAGGGATAGTTTAGGCAATACTCCCTTACATGATGCAGTGAATAGCCATGCACTTGAGGTGGCAGAGTTATTGTTAGCAAGTGGAGCTGATTGGCGAGTTAAAAACAACCAAGGCTTAGACTGCAAAGACATTCTCAATAATCATATTATTAAACCAGAATTGTTAACCCATGAGGGAAAATTTATGCGTGAAAAAGTGTTTAATATGATGAAATAATAAAAAAACGGGTCGAAACCCGTTTTTATTTACTTAGTTTGCTCAGGTGTTGTCGGTGCAATTGGAGCACGGCGTTTCCCAATATTTTTCTTATCGCGATGGCGTACTTTTTCTTTCTTTTTAGTTTGTTCTTCTTTTTTCTTTTCCTTGCGTTTTGCAAGGACTTTCTTCGACGGTTTAGGCTTATTCAGCATTGCCTCTGAAGGGGCTTTCGTGGTCGGACGCAAAGAGTCAACAACACGAATTTTAATTTGGTCTTCAATATAGCGAGTTATTTTACCCAGCAGTGGAAAGTCGTGAGCTTCAACTAAGGAAATTGCAACCCCTTTGCGGCCTGCGCGACCCGTACGACCAATTCGATGTAAATACACATCAGCAGTACGTGGTAAGTCAAAGTTGAACACATGGCTGACGTTATCGATATCTAAACCACGGGAAGCTACATCGGTTGCAACTAATACTTTAACTTGGCCATCAACTAAACGGCGAACAGCTTCGTTACGTTTAGTTTGCGGCATTTCACCTTCAAGGTAACATGGTTCAATACCTGCTTCACGCAGCCATTGAACGACTTCACGTAAGCGTTCGCGTTTACGAACAAACACAATCGCTTTTGTTACCTCTTCTTGTTTTAACAAGTGGCATAGTAAAGCTGTTTTATGTTCTAGTGTGTCGGCTCGGTAATGAAATTGTTGAATTTTTTTGCGTTCGCGACGAGAAGGGTCTGCATCAATTTCAATGGGTTCTTCTAATAACCTTTCTGCAAAATCACGGATTGCTTCGCCTTCCAGAGTTGCAGAGAAGAGCATAGTTTGTTTGCGCCAGCGCGTTTCACCAGCAATGGTTTCGATATCATTCGCAAACCCCATATCTAACATGCGGTCTGCTTCATCAAGGATTAAAATTTCAACGGCCCGGCAGTCAAAGTTTTCTTCTTTGATATATTGGAGTAAGCGACCTGTTGTGGCGACAACGATATCTTGATTTTCGCTGAAAACCTCAGCATGGTTCATATAAGCGACACCACCAGTAATCGTTGCAATATCTAGGTGATTATGTGCGCATAATTCTTTTGCTTGTTCAGCAACTTGCATGGCTAATTCACGAGTTGGTGTAACAACCAGAACTCGAGGTGGCCCTGATTTTTTTCTTGGAAAATCAAGTAAATGTTGAATCGCAGGGATTAAAAATGCGGCGGTTTTACCTGTTCCAGTAGGGGCTGAACCTAAAACGTCTCGGCCATCCATTGCAGCAGGAATAGCCGCGGCTTGAATAGCCGTTGGGCGTTGATAGCCTTTATCCGAAAGCGCATTAATTAGGCTTTCGTCAAGTTCAAGTTCAGAAAAAGTGGATGCAGTCATGATATACCTCTATTTGGGGCGCTGATTATAAACAGGTTAGCAAAATTGTTCACCTGAAAAATCAGCTTTCCTCAATTGTAACTGTTTTTAAAGTAGACAGGGAGTGATATATCAATGAAAGTAGGTAGGGTTTAGGCTGGATAACACCATTGAAAAGGGAGGAGAACCTCCCTTTCGAAATGATTAGCTAAATATATTAATAAGCCAAGTATGGTAAGGTATCCCGACTAAATCAATGAGTACTGCACCACTCAATGGGACAATCATAAAGGCTTTCATGGAAACATGTTTATAACGCTCACAAACGGAAGACATGTTAGCCATTGCATTTGGCGTAGCTCCCAGCCCGTGGCCCATTAAACCAGCACACATCACGGCGGCATCGTAATTCTTACCTAGCAGCCTAAAAATAACAAAGACAACTAATAACGTTAATATAATAACTTGCGCTAATAGGATGGTAAATAATGGTAGTGCAACTGTTTTCAACTCCCAAATTTTTAATGACATCATTGCCATTGTTAAAAATAAGCCAAGGGAGACTTCTGATATCAGGTCAACCGATTTTTGGTTGATGCGGAATAATTCAATTTGGTCGTTAATATTGCGGATAACAATAGCGATGATCATTGCGCCTACATAACTCGGTAATGAAAATCCTGTTGCCTTAGTAAATTGTGCCGAGGCGAATTGACCAATTACCATGATCCCCAGTACTAACGCGAGCATTTTTAAAAAAGCATGGGCATCGATAGATTCGATTTTCCCTGCGATGGTTTCAGGTATTTGAACTCGTTCTACATTTTCATCAGCTTGAATGCGAACGTTAAATTTCTTGATCAAAAATGAAGCGACTGGCCCACCGAGTAGACTTCCCGTTATTAAACCGAAAGTTGCGGCGGCAATAGCGGCGACTGTCGCTGATTGCACCCCTAAGCTTTCTGCCATACCACCAAAAGCAGCCGCACCACCGTGCCCTCCTGTTAGAGAAACACCGCCAGCCATAATGCCGATAACAGGTTCAACACCTAATAAATGGGCAAGCCCTGCACCGAAAGTGTCTTGGAAGATAACCACAAACCAGCAGATGAAAAGATAGATAAATAGTAACCGACCGCCACTTTTCAAAATACGGAAGCTACCGTCAATCCCAATAGTGGTAAAGAAGGCAACCATTAAAAAGGTTTGTAAGCTGGTATCAAAATTAATCTCGGCTAGATTGAATGATTTAAGTCCCCAGATAATCAAACTAACCAGAAAACCGCCAATAACAGGGGAGGGAATACAAAAACGTTGTAGCCAATCAATACGTTTTTTTAAGTGGATCCCCATCAATAGGCAGATTACTGTTAGAAATAGGGTGGAGAGCGTGTCTAGGTGTAGAATCATATTTTTCCCTTTTTAACTGTTGTCTTTCACGCTACAGAGTTGTTAGCCGCGCTCCGCTACCCTAGTCACATACTTTTGTATGCTCCTAGGGATAACGTCACTTGCCGCCTAGCTGTAACGCGAAATTCAATAGTTAAAAACCATTAAGATATTACGCTACAGCTAATTTGATAATCAATTTCAAAGCTATTTTTATTGTGGTGCTCGAAAGTAAGTTATCTTAACAGCGTGAGAAACAGTGTATTTATCAGTCGAATTGTTGTGTTGTTTTATTAGAATAAATATTGGTAAATCAAATAAGCTGCGAGTTTGGCGGTATGGTTATCAATATCAAACTCAGGGTTACATTCTGCGATATCAAAAACGGCAATTTTTTGGCTACTTTTGATAATGGAAAATAGTTCATCAAAAATTTCAGTAGAAATACCTTTCGGTGCTGGTGCACTAACGCCTGGCGCAATGGCAGCAGAAAATACATCTAAATCGACGGTGACATATAAATAGTCTACATCGTCAATGAATTTTTTAATTTTTTCAATTGCTTGAGGTAGCTTGGTATAAGCTAATTCTTTATCGCGGATATATTGGCAACCTAACGTATCAGCGGTATCGAATAGGACTTTTGTATTGCCATGATCTGCGATGCCTAAGCATAAGTATTTGAAAGGACGTTGGTATTGCTGACATAACATGGCAGATTGCAAAAATGGCGTGCCGGAAGTGGCAATAGGGGCTTCGCGTAAATCGAAATGCGCATCAAAGTTAATAATACCAATTGTTTTACCCGCTTGATATTGTTCAACATAGTCAAACAGGCCTTGGAAGCTGGCAAATGCCACTTCGTGACCACCACCTAGGACGATAGGTTTTTGGTTAGCAGATAATATAGCTACTAATTCATCAGATAGACGGCGTTGTGCGGCTTCGAGATCACCGTCATCACAGCTAATTGTCCCGTTATCTTTGATGGCAAGTGGTTGATGAATTGGCAACCCTGCAAGTTGGCTGCGAATAGCATTTGGACCCGCTTTGGCCCCCTGACGGCCTTGATTACGTCTAACGCCTTCATCGGACGCAAAACCAATTAAGGCAAATTTAGCAGGAGCGTGTTGGTTAATGACCTGATGGATGCGCAAATGTTCTTGTGTTTCACCATCTGTGCGCCCTTGCCATTGGAAAGCTTGTGTCATAGTTACTCCAGGTTAATTAATTTAGTAATGTTATGGGCTGTTTGGCAAGTATGCGTAATAAATTCATCGACGCGATGAGTGGAACGGAATTCAGGCGCCATAACTGAAATTACAGCTAAAACATCATTTCCTTTGAAAATAGGGGCAGAAACCCCCAATACGCCCTCGTCAATTTCACTGATAGACACGCCATAGCCTTGTTTTTGTATCTGCAGTAGGTCTTGTTGTAATTTAAATTTACTTTGCTCATGTGCTAATTGTTTCGCGTGTGTTTCAAATACATGGGTTTGGTATTGTTCATGACGAAAGGCCAGTAACGTTTTTGCACTTGCTCCTTTTATTAAGGTATTACCACGACCAATAATAAAAGAGCAGCGTAAGGCCTGTTCACTTTCAATCATGTCTACACAAATAGTTTCCCGTAAGTTTGAAGTAATTATCGCCACGGTTTCTTGCGTTTTTTTCGCTAGCTTTTGTAGCTCTTGTTTAGAAGCTCCCATCAATAAACTGTGGTGATAGTATTTTTCTTGGTTTTTGATACTCTGCGAACCGACACAATAAGTACCATATTGTTTTGCATAAGAGACAAATTCCCAATTTATGAGAATTGCCAGCAACCGATAAACTGTCGATAATGGGATGCCTAATGCAGATGAGATAGCCTGAGGCGTCACCGGAGATGCACTGGTTGTGATATATGACAAGATATCTAGGGTTCGATTTATACTATTCATTGCATCTCCTTTTTTTGAACTTAGCAGTAAAAAAAATTCGTCTCAAATATTATTCTCATAATATAAGAATAATATTGTAGCGAATAGGTTAAATTATCATTTTTATTTGCTCAAAATGAGTACGATAGAATAAATATTGTCCAATTAGAGTGTTTGCATGTGTGAACTAAAACAAAATTACCGCAAAGGTGGGTTTACTTTTAAACAGTTTTTTGTCGCACATGACCGATGTGCAATGAAAGTGGGGACTGATGGCGTGTTGCTGGGGGCTTGGGCACCCGTAAAAGGGGTTAGAGCAGCTTTAGATATTGGCAGTGGTAGTGGCTTGATAGCCCTGATGTTAGCCCAAAGAAACCCAACATTGCGTGTTGATGCCGTCGAATTAGACCATGAAGCAGCGGCGCAAGCACAAGAAAACTTTAATGAATCACCTTGGGCGGAACGCTTACATATAATTAACCAAGATATTATTACTTATAGCCAGCATTCGCAGACTCAGTATGACTTGATTGTGAGTAACCCGCCTTATTTTGAACCTGCGGTCGCATGCCGTGATAAAAAACGAGACCAAGCAAGGTATACATGTGCTTTAACCCATGATGTATTGCTAAAAAGTGCGAAGTCCTGTCTTGCTCCCCATGGGCTGTTTTGTTTAGTCTTACCATACGAAGTTGGGGAGAGATTGCAGGATATGGCAGGGAAATCTGGCTGGTTTACAGCTTTTCGCGTCGATATTAGCGATAAACCTAAAACTGGTTATCACCGTATGCTGCTGGGTATTCAATTACAGGAAGCATCGGTACAACAAACATCTTTAGCGCTAAAAAATGAAAATAATGAATATACCGAAGCATTTCGTAAACTTATTCAGCCATTTTATTTAAAGTACTAAGCTATATACCGTGAAGCTAGCTAAAGAAAAGCCGACACCAGTGTCGGCTTTGTGACCCTCTATTCAGGTATTAAAACGGTAGGCCCTGAATTTGGTGATGGGTCTGGATAATCAAGTGTATAGTGTAACCCACGGCTTTCTTTGCGCTCTAGCGCGCAACGTACCATTAATTCAGCAACTTGAACGAGGTTTCGTAATTCCAGTAAATTATTTGAAATACGGAAATTCGCATAGTAATCATGGATTTCTTGCTGTAATAGATGAATACGACGTAAGGCGCGCTCAAGGCGTTTGGTGGTTCTAACGATCCCCATATAATCCCACATAAATAGGCGTAATTCATGCCAGTTATGTTGGATTACAACCTGTTCATCCGAATTATGCACTCGGCTTTCATCCCATTCAGGCAAATAAGGGATCTCATCGATCTGTTTTATGGTTTTATTGATGTTTTCTGCTGCTGACCAGCCATATACAAGGCATTCTAAGAGTGAATTTGAGGCCATACGGTTTGCACCGTGTAAACCAGTGTAACTCACTTCCCCTATAGCATATAAGTTGGTGATATCGGTCATACCCATTTTGTCCACAATGACGCCACCACAAGTATAATGAGCCGCAGGCACAATTGGGATTGGCTCTTTTGTGAGATCTAACCCTAGAGTCATTAGTTTCGCATAAATGGTTGGGAAGTGGTTTTTTATGAAATCATCAGGCTTATGGCTGATATCCAAATACATGCAATCAGCACCAAGGCGCTTCATTTCATGGTCAATTGCCCGAGCAACAATATCACGAGGAGCAAGTTCGCATCGCTCGTCATAATCTGGCATAAAACGACTACCATCAGGGCGTTTTAAATAAGCCCCTTCTCCGCGCAATGCTTCTGTTAGTAAAAAATTACGTGCTTGCGGGTGGAATAAACAGGTTGGGTGGAACTGGTTAAATTCAAGGTTAGCAACACGGCAGCCGGCTCTCCATGCCATTGCGATGCCATCGCCAGAAGAAATATCAGGGTTTGTCGTGTATTGATAAACTTTAGCAGCACCTCCCGTTGCTAACACAACTGTTTTTGCTCGGATTGTTTCGACTTGTTCTTTTTGGCGGTTCCAGACGTAGGCACCTAAAATACGAGAAGAGTTGGCTGGATTAGAAAGGATAAGGTCAACGGCGTTATAGCGTTCTTTAATATGTATATTAGGGTGGGCAATGGCAAGATCGACTAAAGTTGTTTCAACTTCCTTACCTGTGGCATCCGCATGATGTAAGATCCGCCGATGGCTATGACCCCCTTCACGGGTTAAATGATATTGTGTTTCGCCGCTTTCGGTGATTTCGGTGTCAAATAAAACACCTTGGTCGATCAGCCACTGAACACAATGCTTAGCGTTTGAGGCAATAAATTCAACCGCTTCTTTTTGGCAAATACCCGCACCAGCGATGAGGGTATCTTCAACATGAGATTCAATACTGTCGGTATCATCAAAAACGGCGGCAATACCACCTTGTGCGTAGTAGGAAGCCCCTTCACTGAGGTTGCTTTTGCTGAGAATAGTCACTTGATGAAAGGGGGCGAGCCGTAAGGCAGCTGAAAGTCCTGCGACACCACTCCCAATGATTAAGATATCAGTGTAATGCTGTGTGGATGCGTTCATAAGTGTTTGCGTGTATATAATAGTATGTATTGAGTTTTTTATGTTAGCCTATTGGATTGTCTATTGCTATTGATGGATTGCTGTTTAGTAAACATGTATTGACCTAAGTCTATTTACATATTCAAATTGGTTTCGTGTGGTGGTAATAGTATTTATTTACAAAATTCGTATGCTGTATTCATGAGAGACGGAAATGTTATATACAGTTGTTTTAATGAAGATCTTTTAGGATCATCGAAACAGCAACGTTGGCCGTTTTGTAAATTATTGACTATTTTTTTAGATTTAATTGAACTTCAACTAGTTCTACTACTCAAAGTAGTGCTTGCTTTAGGAAGGGAGAACATGATCAAGTTAACATATTATCAGCCTGAATTCGGGAGATACTTCCTGGAATGAGCGAGCAATTAACTGACCAGATATTGGTTGAGAAGGTGCAAAAAGGCGATCAACAAGCTTTCAACTTACTGGTAATAAAATATCAGCATAAAGTTGCAAGTCTAGTCTCTCGCTATGTGCCGCAGGCCGACGTCCCTGACGTAGCTCAGGAGTCATTTATAAAAGCGTATCGTGCCATCGGGTCATTTCGTGGTGATAGCGCATTTTACACTTGGCTTTATCGTATTGCGGTTAATACGGCTAAAAATTATTTAGTTGCTCAAGATAGGCGTCCACCCGCGTCAGATCTCGAAGCGAGTGATGCAGAAAACTTTGAAACAGCTGGTGCTTTAAAAGAAATTTCGAACCCAGAGAACTTAATGTTGTCTGATGAATTAAAGAAAGTCGTTTTTAAAACCATCGAATCATTGCCCGAAGATTTAAGAATGGCAATTACGCTTCGCGAACTAGATGGTTTGAGCTATGAAGAAATCGCAGAAATTATGGATTGTCCTGTTGGCACTGTACGTTCGCGTATTTTTAGAGCAAGAGAAGCGATTGATAATAAAGTACAACCTCTGATTCAACAGTATTAGTATTGTTAAATCAGTCAATTAACTATAATTGTGATGCAATTAACTGAAGGTAATTGGGCATGCAAAGAGAGAAACTTTCCGCAATGATGGATGGCGAAGTTCTAGATTTAGAACTTGTAAACGCCATTTCACGTGATTCAACGTTAAAGCAACGTTGGGAGAGCTATCATCTTATTCGTGATACTCTACGTAACGAAACTAGCGAGGTCATGCATTTTGATATTGCTAGTAAAGTTGCGGCAGCACTAGAGAATGAAGCTGTGCGTATTAATCCTCAGGTAGTTGTTGAATCGCAGCCTGAACCTGCGACTTGGGGAAGCTTCCCATTCTGGGGCAAAATTCGTCCTTGGGCGAGCCAATTAACCCAAATTGGTGTGGCAGCTTGTGTTTCATTGGCTGTGATTGTTGGTGTTCAACAATATAATCAAAGTGATGCTGTTGATTCACCAGTTGATGAGCCTATGTTTAACACAATTCCAGTAGGAAGTGGTGCGCCAGTAAGCTTAAATATATCTGATAATCAACTGTTTGGTAACGAGCAACAACTGCAACAAGTTGAGCAGCAAAATCAACGTATTAATGCAATGTTGCAGCAGTATGAAATTGAAAGACGCTCAATGTTGAATCAGAATCAGCAATATCAAGAACCTGCACAAGCTGCGTCTTCAGCAGGAGTTAAATTGCAATAATGAATAAATGGTTATCCGTCATCTGCCTGACGGGCAGCCTGATTGTTTCTAATCAAGCTTCGGCATCTGAACAAGATGCCGATGTTCTTTTTAAAGAAATGGGAAATGCTGCCCAAGCTCTCTCTTATGAAATGTCATTTGTGACATTTAACCCTCAATCAATTACTCCTGTACGTTATCGCCATACTATTATTGATGGTAAGCCTGTTTCTCAGATGATCCAGATGGATTCGTCACGACGTGAAATTGTGCAAAAAGGTGACAGCATTAGCTATTTTGAGCCAGGGTTTGATGCATTTAGCTTAAATGGCAAAAATATTGTTGATAACTTACCTTCGGTAATTTTTGCTAATTATCAACAAATTAAACCGTATTATAATTTTATTGATGCAGGGCGCACTCATATTGGTGACCGACCTGCATTAGTGATCCGCATAATATCGAAAGACAATTCACGTTTTAACTATGTAGTATTGATCGATGAAGAAACGAAATTACCATTACGTATCGATCTTCTCGATAATAATAGTCAAACACTTGAACAATTTCGTGTGATCTCAACGGTACTCGATAGCAAAACAGTGAAAGATTCGTTGCTTACCTTGAGCAAGGTAAATATGCCGCCTTTATTGATTTCGCCCAAAAATGGCAATCCCTCATTTAAGTGGCAAATCGGTATGTTGCCACCAGGCTTCGAAGAAATATCGCGCTCTTCACGTAAATTAGCTGAAGACGATATAGTCGAAACGGCGATGTTTAGTGATGGTCTATTTACCTTTTCTGTTAATGTGACAAAATCTGCAAAAGGCCCGTTGTTAGATCAACCCTTACAAAATGGGCGTCGGACAATTTATACGATGGCGCAAAAACAACATGTGGTCACTATCATCGGTGAATTACCGTTGGCAACCGCACAAGTCGTGGCGGGTAGTATTCAGTTCCGGGAGTAAGTTATGGTAAAAGAGTGGGCAACAGTAGTCCGTTGGCAAAACGGTAGGGCGTTATTGCGCTATGGTTCTTCATCTGGCTGTGGAAGTTGCGGTGCTCGTAAAACCTGTGGTTCTTACGCATTAAGTAAAATAGGGCCAAATACGGAACATGAATTAGAAATTGCGATTGAACAGCCACTGGTGGTAGGGCAAAAGATTGAGGTCGGTATTCCAGAAGGTAGCTTGATCCGCTCTGCACTATTAGTTTATTTAACGCCTATTTTAGGGTTATTTATTTTTGCAGGTCTAGCGCAATCATTTAGCTTAGAACAGTTTTGGATAGCTATGTCTGGTGTGGCTGGTGGTGTAATTGGCTTTTTTATAGCACGTAAGTTGGCGTCAAAATGGCGTGATGACGAAGCTTTTCAACCTGTGGTTTTACAAATTGGGTTACCTCCGACAGAGCTTTCGATACAAGTTAATTGCTAAATTTCAATGGCTTGTATTCGAAATATAAATTGGTACTATCACTAAAAAGGGAAACATGTAGTTTCCCTTTTGCGGTTTAAAGCTTATTAATAAATGGATGATTAGCAATTCATTGGCTTTTTAGATTATTTTGAGCAGGAATGAAAATAGTATAAGCACGGTGGTATAAAACAGTATATTTTACAGGGGAGTTAGCGATAAATTACGATAACTAACTTATTAACCTTATACAGGTTTACAGTTGTTTTACATTGAATCTTTGTGTTAGTGGGTTCTTGTATGTAAAATGCTGCTAATTAACAATCTTGTGATAATCATAGCATTTTAGTTTTGTCGCGATATTTGCACAAAGCTGATTTTGTAAGGCAATTTAAAAGAAGATATTACCTTGAAAATCAATAACATAAGAAACTTTTCTATCATTGCTCATATCGACCATGGTAAGTCTACCTTATCAGATCGTATTATTCAGATTTGTGGTGGTTTAACAGATCGTGAAATGGCGGCGCAGGTTTTAGACTCAATGGATTTAGAACGTGAGCGTGGGATCACCATTAAAGCACAGAGTGTTACACTCGATTATACCGCTGCGGATGGTGAAACATACCAATTAAATTTCATTGACACACCTGGCCACGTTGACTTCTCTTATGAAGTATCACGCTCATTAGCAGCATGTGAAGGTGCCCTGTTAGTGGTTGATGCAGGGCAGGGGGTTGAAGCTCAAACACTTGCAAACTGTTATACCGCTATTGAGATGGACCTAGAAGTTGTTCCTGTTTTGAACAAAATCGACTTGCCTGCGGCAGACCCTGAGCGTGTTGCGGATGAAATAGAAGATATCGTGGGGCTCGATGCACATGATGCTGTTCGCTGTTCAGCAAAAACAGGGATTGGCGTTCAAGATGTGATTGAGCGTCTGGTTAAAGAGATCCCCCCACCAGAAGGTGATGCGGATGCGCCTTTACAAGCCTTAATCATTGACTCATGGTTTGATAACTATTTAGGTGTTGTTTCATTGATCCGTATTAAAAACGGCTCCTTGAAAAAAGGCGATAAAATCAAAGTCATGAGTACAGGTCAAGTGTATAACGCTGACCGCCTTGGTATTTTTACACCGAAGCGAATTGACCGCGATGTATTAAATTGTGGTGAAGTAGGCTGGTTAGTATGTGCGATTAAGGATATCACTGGGGCACCAGTAGGTGATACTTTAACAGGTGCTCGTAATCCTGCTGAAAAAGCGCTGCCTGGCTTTAAAAAAGTAAAACCACAGGTTTATGCAGGTTTATTCCCTGTAAGCTCTGATGACTATGAAGCTTTCCGTGACGCCCTTGGTAAACTTAGCCTGAATGATGCATCATTATTCTATGAGCCAGAAACGTCTACGGCACTCGGTTTTGGTTTCCGTTGTGGTTTCCTTGGCTTATTACACATGGAAATCATCCAAGAGCGTTTAGAGCGTGAATACGACCTTGACCTGATTACTACTGCACCAACGGTAGTGTATGAAGTAAAACAAACCAACGGTGAAATTGTGTATGTAGATAGCCCTTCGAAGCTACCTGCATTGAATAATATTGAAGAACTGCGTGAGCCAATTGCAGAATGTCACATGCTGATGCCTAAAGAGTATTTAGGTAATGTGATTACATTGTGTGTTGAGAAACGTGGTGTTCAGACCAATATGGTCTATCATGGTAATCAAGTATCGCTTACTTATGATATTCCAATGTCTGAAGTTGTTCTGGACTTCTTCGATCGTTTGAAATCAACCTCTCGTGGTTATGCATCGTTGGATTACGCATTTAAACGTTTCCAACCATCGGATATGGTGCGGGTCGATGTTCTTATTAACAACGAACGTGTTGATGCCCTCGCCTTGATTACTCACCGCGGAAATTCACAACATCGTGGGCGTGAACTTGTCGAAAAAATGAAAGAACTAATACCTCGCCAACAATTTGATATTGCGATTCAGGCGGCGATTGGTAACCATATTATTGCTCGTTCTACAGTTAAACAACTACGTAAAAACGTGCTTGCCAAGTGTTATGGCGGTGACGTTAGCCGTAAGAAGAAACTGTTACAGAAGCAAAAGGATGGTAAGAAGCGGATGAAACAAGTAGGTAATGTTGAATTACCACAAGAAGCGTTTCTTGCTATATTGCATGTTGGTAAAGACAACTAAGTTTACAAGGAGACTCAATGGCTAACACCTTTGCCTTGATCCTAACACTGGCAACATTAATCACAGGGATTATATGGTGTTTAGACAAGTTTAAATTTGCACCTGCTCGTAAAGCGAAGCTAAAGCAATTACAGGATGCGACTAACGGTGCAGTGAGTGAAGCGGATGTTGCGAATGCAGTTCGCCGTCCTTCATGGCTTGAAACAGGGTCATCTATTTTCCCTGTGTTAGCTATTGTGCTGGTTGTCCGCTCATTTATTTATGAGCCATTCCAAATACCTTCAGGGTCAATGATGCCAACTTTATTAGTTGGCGACTTTATGTTGGTTGAGAAATTTGCTTATGGGCTAAAAGACCCAATTACGCAGACGACATTAATCGAAACTGGTAAACCTAAACGTGGTGATATTGCGGTATTTAAATACCCGAAAGATCCAAATGTTGATTTTGTAAAACGTGTGATTGGTATGCCTGGGGATAAAATCGTTTATAACCCAGATGCGAAAGAACTGACTATTTACCCAAATTGTGCTGATAACAAGTGCACGGAAAAACTCCCTATTACTTATGGTCCATTGGCACCGAGTGAATGGACGATGTTTTTTGATGTTGATTCTGTTGTTGACAGCCAAAAGGGTAATTATGAAATCCCATTGGACGAAGCATTACCTAGAAATGCACTGCGCCAGTATGAGCGTAGCGAAAAATTAGGCACTGTTGAGCATCAAATCCTAATTATTCGCCAAGCTATTACTGAAGCAAGGTATTTGCAACCGGGTATGCCAAAGAATGAATGGATTGTGCCTGAAAAGCATTATTTTATGATGGGTGACAATAGGGACAACAGTTCAGATAGCCGTATGTGGGGCTTTGTTCCTGAAGAAAACCTAGTTGGTCGAGCTGTGTTTATTTGGTTAAGTTTGGATAAACAAGAAAACGAATGGCCTACAGGTATTCGCTTTAGCCGAATTGGTCCACTATAATCTTATTAATTGGATCTGCCAAACGGTGGTTGTGCGGGTTTTCATTTGAAAATCCGCATAATCCGAAGCATTATTATTTTACCCAGTGTACAATATAGTTTAATTAATATTATTGGCTCTCCAATTATTAACCCTCCTTTATAATGCATGGTAACTAATGGTATTTTATAATTAGTTCTACTGAGCTGTATAAAATGTGGGTTGACTCGGGAGTCAGTGCAAACGCAACAGTTTTGTAAAATGGCTTATTTTACAGGTCTGTTGCGTGTGCTTTTTTATCAAATAAAAATGGTTGGGCGCACATGAACCCCTCTTTACTAGAAAGATTACAGCGTAAGCTTGGTTATCAATTCAATCAAAATGAGTTATTAATCCAAGCCTTAACACATAGAAGCGCAAGCAGCAAACACAATGAGCGCCTAGAATTTCTAGGGGACTCAATATTAAGTTTTGTTATTGCAAATGACTTATATCATCGTTTCCCTAAAGTGGATGAAGGTGATATGAGCCGAATGCGAGCAACACTTGTGCGTGGAAATACATTAGCGGAAATTGCCCGTGAATTTGAACTCGGTGAATGCTTGCGTTTAGGGCCGGGGGAATTAAAAAGCGGTGGGTTTCGTCGCGAATCTATCCTTGCTGATACTGTTGAAGCACTGATCGGTGGTATTTTTTTAGATAGTGATATTCAAACGATCGAAAGAATTATTTTAGATTGGTATCAAAGTAGACTGGATGAAATCAGTCCGGGTGATAAACAAAAAGACCCGAAAACAAGGTTACAAGAATATCTGCAAGGGCGTCATTTACCATTACCTAACTATCTAGTTGTTCAGGTAAAAGGTGAAGCTCACGATCAAGAATTTACGATCCACTGTCAAGTCAGCGGTATTGAACAGCCTATTAATGGGGTTGGGTCAAGTCGCCGTAAAGCAGAGCAAGCCGCCGCAGAGCAAGCATTGAAAATTTTGGAGCTTGAATGAGTGAATTACAATCCCACTGTGGCTTTGTGGCTATAGTTGGGCGGCCAAATGTTGGTAAATCAACATTATTAAATCAATTACTGGGGCAAAAAGTTTCGATTACATCGAGAAAGCCTCAGACGACTCGCCATCGTATTATGGGGATCCATACAGAAGATAATTACCAAATTATTTATGTAGATACTCCAGGGTTACATATTGAAGAAAAACGAGCTATTAACCGTTTAATGAATCGAGCCGCATCGAGCTCAATTGGTGACGTGGAATTAGTTATTTTTGTGGTTGAAGGCACTAATTGGACGCCTGATGATGAAATGGTATTGACTAAGCTATCTAGCTTACGTTGCCCTGTTATTTTAGCGATCAATAAAATTGATAATGTGGTCGATAAAACGATATTGTTGCCGCATATCGGTATGATTAGCCAGAAAATGAACTTTTTGGATGTTGTTCCTATCAGTGCGGAGAAAGGCACGGGTGTAGATACAATTGCTAAGATTGTGAAGCAACATATACCTGAAGCGACTCACCATTTCCCTGAGGACTATATCACCGACCGTTCCCAGCGTTTTATGGCATCGGAAATCATCCGTGAAAAGCTAATGCGTTTTCTTGGGGATGAATTGCCGTACTCAGTGACTGTAGAAATTGAACAATTTAAAGTGACGGATTCGGGTATATATCATATCAATGGGTTGATTCTGGTTGAGCGAGAAGGCCAGAAGAAAATGGTGATTGGTAACAAAGGTAGCAAACTGAAAACCATTGGTACTGAAGCGCGTATTGATATGGAAAGAATGTTTGATAATAAAGTACACCTTGAGCTTTGGGTTAAAGTTAAATCTGGTTGGGCTGATGACGAAAGAGCATTGCGCAGCCTTGGTTATGTCGACGACCTCAAATAATTGGTGGCAGAATGAGTGGTTGGCAACGTGCGTTTGTACTCCATTCAAGGCCTTACAGTGAGACAAGCTTATTACTTGATTTTTTCACTGAAGGTGAAGGGAAAATTCGCTTGCTTGCGAAAGGTGCTCGCCGTAACCGCTCACCATTAAGAGGCTGTTTACAGCCTTTCACACCTTTGCTGATCCGTTGGGGAGGCAAAGGTGAAATCAAAACACTCATTAATGCTGACCCTGTTTCCTTGGCTTTACCTTTAACGGGGACGGTTTTATATAGCGGTTTATACCTTAATGAATTAACCGCTCGAGTATTAGAATTTGGCACACCTTATTCAGCCTTATTTTTTGATTACCTTTCTTGTTTGCAAATACTCGCAGCAAGTGAACAGACCCCAGAATTTGCTTTACGCCAATTTGAATTGGCGCTGCTTTCCTACCTTGGTTATGGGGTGGATTTTCTACACTGTGCAGGCAGTGGAGAACCAGTTTCCGATACTATGACTTACCGTTACCGTGAAGAAAAAGGTTTTATTGGTAGTTTAATTGTTGACCAGCTCAGTTTCACAGGTAAGCAACTTAAAGCACTGGCTAGTAGAGAATTCCCAGATGCTGATACATTGAAAGCAGCCAAACGCTTCACTCGCATTGCCCTTAAACCCTACTTAGGTGGAAAGCCCTTAAAAAGCCGCGAGCTATTTCGCCAATTTACCTACTCGCCTAAAGTGCAGAATAAGCCCAATTAAATATATTGTTATTTTAATGATTGAATGACCCCATATATTAAATATATTGATTATGGTTATTCGCCCCTTTTTTATTATTTTTACTGAAAGTCTTCGCTTTGAACAACGTGAATTTATCATTTCAATAAAATTCTACGAAGCGCTTCGCAAAATAAAAGTGTAACCATTGAAATAGGGCAATTAAGCTGGAATTCACCTCGAATGATGAGAGATTTATTCCCTCAAGATGGCAAATTACAGTAGGATAGAAGGGAGAGTTGTTTGTTATCGTTTATTTATTGGGAGAAAAAAATGGCTGAGCTTTTGTTAGGTGTAAATATTGACCACATTGCAACTGTTAGGAATGCAAGAGGCACTCAATATCCCGACCCTGTACAAGCTGCTTTTGTCGCTGAGCAAGCAGGGGCTGATGGCATCACGGTGCATTTACGTGAAGATCGTCGCCATATTACCGATAGAGATGTCGCCCTTTTAAATGAAACCATTCAAACTCGAATGAATCTTGAAATGGCAGTAACGGATGAAATGGTTGGGATAGCCTGCCGTATTAAACCTGCATTTTGTTGCTTAGTCCCTGAAAAACGTGAAGAAGTCACCACTGAAGGTGGCTTGGATGTCGCAGGTCAAAAACAAAAAATAGCTGATGCCGTTAAGCGCCTTTCTGAAGCGGGTATTTTAGTTTCATTATTTATTGATGCAGATCACGAGCAAATCGATGCGGCACAAGAGTGTGGGGCACCATTTATTGAGATCCATACTGGGGCTTATGCAGATGCGAAAACAGAACAAGAGCAAGAGTTAGAATTTCGTCGTATTCGTGATGGTGTGGTATATGCCGCAGGTAAAGGTATTAAAGTGAATGCAGGTCACGGGTTGACTTACCATAATGTTCAGCGTATTGCCCAATTACCGGAAATTTATGAGCTAAATATTGGTCATGCAATCATTGGTCGTGCTTTATTTAGCGGGTTAGCACAAGCCGTTGCTGATATGAAAAAAATATTATTAGAAGCGCGTAAATAATGGCGATTGTAGGGTTAGGTACAGATATTGTTGAAATAGCACGCATTGAGTCTGCAATTGAACGCACAGGTGACAGCCTAGCGAACAGGATACTGACAGAAAGCGAGTTCGTTCAATACCAAAAACAATCAAAGCCAGCGCGTTTTTTGGCAAAACGTTTTGCAGTCAAAGAGGCTGCTGCAAAAGCATTAGGCACAGGAATACGCAATGGTTTAGCATTTACCCAATTCGAAGTGACAAATGATAAATTGGGTAAGCCATTACTTAATTTAAATGGCGCTGCGCTGGAACTTGCAGGTAGCTTAAAAGCAACACATTTCCATGTTTCGATTACAGACGAACGCCACTATGCCGCTGCTACAGTCATTATTGAAAGTAATCTTTAAATAATGCTATGCCTAGCTGCCAGAAAATCTACTGGCAGCTTTCTAAGCATTAAAGCTCAATAGCGAGGGGAGGTTAATTGGGGTTAAATTTTATCAGCGTGGTGAATTGCAACAAATTTGTCCCATAACTGTTCTTCAGTTTCAATATGTTGAGGGTCGGTGATGATTGTGTTTGTTATCGGGCAGACAGATTGACACGTAGGTTTGTCATAATGGCCTACGCATTCAGTACACAGGCTGGAGTCAATTTCATAAATTTCATCGCCCATAAAAATTGCATCATTTGGGCATTCTGGCTCACACATATCGCAGTTGATACATTTTTTAGTAATTAATAATGACATATCAATAATTTACACTTAAATAAGTTAATAATTAGCAACTTATACCTTGCACTTATTCGTTACTTTCGTCTGGTATTTGTGATTTTATACAGTATATTTCATATTGAAAAATCTAAATTCGTAACACAAAACTCAACGCATCCCTTTTTATAGCTTAGAAAATACCTAGTGAGTGCACTTAAAGTAGAGTGCTTTGTTATATAGGGGCATTTCAATGTCAGTAATGTCGGATAAAGCAACACAAAACTTAAAATCACCATCAGTTGATGAATATTTAGGTGCTTTACTGCGCTAGGAGCCATGCAAGCCCACTTATACAAGTACACACATGAGGTTTGTATTACTGCCGCTAAAATCATTTTAAATCATCTTAACAAGCTACGTCGATCTAAATACGAAGAATCACACTATCTATGCATTGATTTCAGTGAAGCAGGTAAGGTTACTATATATGCGGAGCTTCTGAAACAGATGAATTTAAAAGGTAGTAAGTTAGGCGAGTCTCTGTCAATTGTGTGAGAAAAAACAAAACTAATCAGAATAATGCTGGCATGACTAAAAGATAAAGTGAACCTGCTTTGGCAGGTTTTTGTTGCCCAAGCCATTGATGATCTAGCTAGCTTGGGCAATAAATTATTTATTCGATTCTATTTTCTTATCCTGCTCATATAACTTAGCGCCTTTAGCTCGAAGTTCTCCATCGACAATTTCGATAGAATCAGCTTCTACAATAATTTTTTCCTGTGGTTCATTGCTAGATTGCTTCCCGTTTAATTTGATAGTGATTTCAGGAGCATTGATAACACCCTCTTTGACTTCTACCGATTCAGATGAAGTTTGTATGGAATTGGCCATAGCGAACGTAGATAGTGTGACTGAAATTACAGCTAAAGGTGCAATATATTTGCGCATAAAAAAACACTCCATTGTGATGTATAAAACGGGATGCTATCAAATGAAGGTTAAATGGGTTACAAGTTATGTAAAGGTAGTTAGTTTAAGTGTGTCTAGCGAAACTCGGCAGGTTTGCTTCAATTTGCATTTCCTCTACGCTAACATCACTGAAATTAATTAATGGGATGGTGTGAGATGAAAAGGATACTAGCAGTTGTGTTGTTCATATGTTTTCAATCGTCTGTAATGGCGACTACCTACAGCTTGGATGAACTACAGGCGATGTTAGATAACAATAAAAAGCCAGAAGTAGTAAGCCCTTATAAGCAACTCATAAAAGTTAAAGGGCTAGGTGATTTTAAATCTTGCAAAGAGTGGCAAAAAGAACAATTAATACCTTATGCTGTGTATCCACAGAAAATAGGGGCTTCAATGGAGAAGTTATATTCTATTAGGGTGTTGATGGAGGATAGAACACTAACATTCAATTGTATTGATCTGGACAATGTGTCCGGTACTATAAATGAAGCAATGTACAAGTAATTTAGCCCTTACCTGTTGTCAGGTATTTCACTCAAATTTGAGGGACTGCTTACTCATAATCTATGCTCCTTTATCTGACGAAGTGGCTAAAGTTATTAATTATGAGGAACGACCTCCCCTAAATAACTTGTTATGCATGAAGTAGTTATTGATATATCGCCAATTAAATTGCTGATAAAAATTGAGTTGAATTATTAACCTTGAATGTAAAAGAAAATTAAGTGATTAATATTTACCGATAACATTCACTTGAATAAATATTTTCAGATAACAAAAGTTATGGTAGTAATAATAAAAAATTATTAGGGTATGGCTATGTTTGAAAACCTAGGTGTATTGAATTTTTGGACGTATTTGGCAGGGTTAATATTAATTATCATTGTACCGGGGCCAAACTCGCTTTATGTATTAAAAACAAGTACATCACATGGTACTCGAGCAGGGTACCGCGCTGCAATAGGGGTATTTACTGGGGATGCAATCCTGATTTTCCTTTCTTTTATTGGTGTCGCATCACTGATTAAAGCATCACCGACTCTATTCACCATTGTTCGTTACTTAGGGGCTGCTTATTTATTGTATTTAGGCTGCAAAATTTTGTATGCTACTTTTTTACAAAAGAAATCAATGTCTTCTGAACAAAGTACGATAGAAATTAAAGCTGAGAAATATTTCACTCGGGCTTTAGTACTCAGTTTAACTAACCCTAAGGCCATTTTATTTTATATTTCATTTTTTATTCAGTTTATAGATTTTAATTATTCTCATGCATGGGTACCTTACTTGGTATTAGCCACCATTTTGGAAGCTGTTAGCTTTTTATATCTGAGCTTACTGATTTTTAGTGGTTACTTAATTGCGCGTTTTTTACGTGAAAAACAAGTGCTGGCGAAGTTAGGAAACTATACGGTTGGGGCGTTCTTCATGGGGTTTGCCGCAAAATTAGCTATTTTTAGCAATTAGCTGAAGATGATACGGGTGTCGACTATTTCAAATTGCAGTCACTCTAACATTTCGGGATAATCAATACATAAAATGTATTGAACAGAGGTAAGAGTGACGCAAATAGAAATTGATGAGTTTTGGATGCAACAAGCCCTAGAGCTAGCGTTGAAAGCGCAAGAGATAGGCGAAATCCCGGTGGGGGCGTTACTTGTTAAAGATAATCAACTAATTGCTTCAGGCTGGAATCGTTCCATTATTGACCACAACCCGACAGCCCATGCTGAAATTATTGCTTTGCAACAAGCAGGGCAAGCTCTGAGCAACTACCGTTTATTAGATACCACATTATATGTCACATTAGAGCCTTGCATCATGTGTGCAGGAGCGATAATTCACAGCCGAATTGGTCGTGTCGTGTATGGCGCTAAAGATTTTAAAACAGGGGCTTGTGGTTCTTATATTAATATTATGGGGCAAGCTGGGTTAAATCATTATGTGGATGTGACTGGCGGAGTCTTAGCCGAAAAGTGTTCTTCAATGCTTAGTGCTTTTTTTAAAATGCGCAGAGAGCAGAAAAAAGCACAAAAGCGTCAACAGAGTTAGCGGTGTTATTTCACTATCCGATTTGCTATTAATTCGTAGGTTTAAAGCGGGTTATCTGGGGATTTAAGTGGTGGAACTGGCACTGGGTTATCAGTCTCTGTTTCATCTTGTAATGAATAAGGCGAAATCAAATAATGGCCTAAGGATAGCTTTTCCATGTTATGGATTTTAGGTGTTTGGTTAGAGGAGCTCATCGCCCCCAGGTTTTTAATGCTAACTTTTTCTGTAGTAGGTGACTGATTTTCAGTTGGGTTAGCCCCTGTAGTTTTTAAGTTATCAGGCGAAATCAAGTAAGTTAATGACTTTTGAGCAATATCAAGCGTATGTTGTTTTCTTTCTCGGCTTTGCAAATAACCGACTAGGCTTTGATGATATCGACGAATATTTTCAACATAGCGATAAGCCTCATGCCCACGAGCATAGCCATAGGTTAGCTGTGAATAATATTTCTTTTGGGTCAGTAATGGTAACCGTGCTTTAACATCAAACCACCGATTTGGGTCCCCACCTAGCATTTCCGTTAGTTTACGCACATCCTGCATATGGCCATATCCCATATTATAAGCTGAAAGAGCGAACCAAATTCGGTCATCTTCTGCGATGGTTTCGGGTAACCGGTCCATTATATAAGCAATATAAGCAGCACCGCCTTTAATACTTTCTTCTGCGTCTAACCTATCGGCAATTCCCATCGTTGCTGCCGTTGGCTTTGTTAACATCATTAAGCCACGAACCCCGGTAGGAGAAGTTGCAAGGGGGTCCCAGTGAGATTCTTGCCATGCAATTGCTGCGAGTAGTTTCCAATCTATCTGTTGGGCATATTTTTCAAATAAAGGTTGGTAGTCAGGTAGTTTATTATCGATAGCTTTAATAAATGCCATGGTATCAAAGTAATCGAATGACTCTACGTGGCTAAAATACTTTTCATTTAACCGTGCTAATAATTCACTTTCATTGCTGAGATTGAAAAAGTCCAGTAATGCGGCATCTAAGCTATTTTCTTGACTACGTCGCATATACCAGGTAACAGCATGGTCATCTAATAGGTCAAAAGCGACAGCAATTTGAGGATGGATGCGCTGCTGTAAAGCGATGGCGATAGAATCTTCTAGTGTATAATCGATTTCACCATCAGCTAGCATCTCAAGTATTTGATTTGTAGTATATTGAGATGTTTCTTCCCATTTTAGATTTGGGTATTCCTTAGCAAGCTCCTTTAGCGTGCTAGCATGGGCGGTACCAGAGGTGACCAGTAGTTTGCCATCAATATCATTGAAAGATTTTGGCCTCGTGGTTCCCTTTCTATATACGAGTTGCTGGGTGACATTAAGGTAACTTGGCCCAGTTTTAGTTTTTGCTAACCTTTCTTTATTATAAAGTAGCCCAGCGACAGCGATATCTGCATCCCCATTTTCAAGATCATCAAAAATCTGCTCAAAATTTGGGCGAATGGTGATTTTTAGTTTAACACCAAGATATGAGGCAAACCCTTGGGCGAGTTCATAGTCAAATCCGCGCAACTGTTTTTGCTCATCTATATAGATAAGTGGTGAGCTAACAGCACTAATACGTAATTCACCTTGAGATATAATTCTATTAATTTGTGAATCTTGTGTATTTGGCCAACGGACGTTAAAACCAATGACCATTGTAGCCAGTAGCGTGATAACTAGGATGATTAGATAGTTAACTTTTAAGTTATTCAAATAATAGTTTCTCGTGCATTAACTGGTGCTGGTATACCTAAAAAGAGTATGGCTAAGTAATGGTTATAATTCCAGTGGTTGGCTATTTTGCTCAACAATCAAGATCGGTGCAACCTATATTATCGTATTTAGCACATAATAATATTTAACTAACCGCTTCATTTTTAATCACGCAAACGGTTTCGTATTGATGAACATTGCTCTATAATGTCCTTCGGTTTCCCTGCTTTCATGTTCAGGGCTGGCGTTTAAAAGAGAGAAATTAAGACTATGGAAATTTTGCGTGGTTCACCTGCTCTATCAGCATTTCGTATTACCCGCCTTTTGGCGCTGTTCGCAGAAAAACAGCTCCCTGTTACGGATATTTATGCTGAATATATGCACTTTGCTGAGCTGTCAGCGCCGTTAAGTGAAAGTGAGCAAGGCAAACTGAGCAGTTTGTTAAAGTATGGTCCTTCTCTGGCGGAGCATGACCCATTCGGTAAGCTGATTCTAGTGACCCCACGTCCGGGGACGATTTCTCCATGGTCTTCTAAAGCAACGGATATCGCGCATAACTGCGGTCTTACTCAAGTGAAACGTATTGAACGCGGAATTGCTTACTATGTTCAAGGGGACAACTTAACCCAAGAACAATGGCATGATGTAATCACTATTTTGCATGACCGCATGATGGAAACTATTTTTTCTTCTTTTGAACAAGCCAGTGCGTTGTTTGCGCAGCAACAACCAGCTCCCATGAAAGTGGTTGATATTATTGCTGGTGGACGCCTTGCATTAGAAACAGCAAATAAAGAAATGGGGTTAGCATTGGCTGATGATGAAATAGATTATCTGCTAAATGCTTTTACAGGCTTGAAGCGTAACCCAACAGACGTTGAATTATATATGTTTGCACAAGCAAACTCAGAACACTGCCGCCATAAAATTTTTAACGCAGATTGGGTTATTGACGGTGAAGAACAGCCGAAATCGCTGTTTAAAATGATTAAAAATACCTTTGAGAAAACACCTGATCACGTTTTATCTGCATATAAAGATAATGCTGCGGTAATGGAAGGCTCATCAGTTGGCCGCTTCTTCCCTGATCCAGAAGGGCGCACTTATCGTTATCATCAAGAAGATGCACATATTTTAATGAAAGTAGAGACACACAACCACCCAACGGCAATCTCTCCGTGGCCTGGTGCTGCAACAGGGTCTGGTGGTGAAATTCGTGATGAAGGGGCCACAGGTCGTGGTGCAAAACCAAAAGCAGGCTTAGTTGGTTTTTCTGTTTCTAACTTACGAATTCCGGGCTTTGAACAGCCATGGGAAGAGGATTTCGGTAAACCTGAGCGGATTGTTACTGCGCTGGACATTATGATGGAAGGGCCTCTTGGGGGGGCGGCATTTAATAATGAGTTTGGCCGTCCTGCGTTATTGGGTTACTTCCGTACCTATGAAGAAAAAGTTAACAGCCATAATGGTGAAGAATTACGAGGCTACCACAAACCAATTATGCTAGCGGGCGGTATTGGTAATATCCGAGCGGACCATGTTCAAAAAGGTGAGATCACCGTAGGTGCTAAATTAGTAGTACTTGGCGGCCCTTCCATGAATATTGGTTTAGGGGGAGGTGCTGCATCATCTATGGCGTCAGGTCAATCCGATGCTGATTTAGATTTTGCCTCCGTGCAACGTGATAATGCAGAGATGGAGCGTCGCTGCCAAGAGGTTATCGATAGGTGTTGGCAGCTTGGTGATGATAACCCAATCTTATTTATTCATGATGTGGGCGCTGGTGGTCTGTCAAATGCTATGCCTGAGCTAGTCAGTGATGGGGGCCGTGGAGGTCGCTTTGAACTGCGTAAAATCCTCAATGATGAGCCGGGAATGAGCCCATTAGAAGTGTGGTGTAATGAGTCACAAGAACGCTATGTTATGGCTGTTTCACCAGAACAGCTTCCTGTATTTACGGCAATTTGTGAGCGTGAGCGTGCGCCATTTGCAGTGATTGGTGAAGCAACAGAAGAACGCCATTTAACGCTAAATGACCAGCATTTTAATAATCAACCTATTGATATGCCGTTGGATGTGCTACTGGGTAAAACGCCGAAAATGCTTAGGGATGTGAAAACCCTGAAAGCAGAAGCCGATGCATTAGATAGAACAACGATTAACCTAAATGAAGCGGTTAAACGTGTACTTCATTTACCTGCGGTGGCTGAGAAAACGTTCTTAATTACGATTGGTGACCGTACCGTTACCGGGATGGTCGCTCGCGACCAAATGGTCGGGCCATGGCAGATCCCTGTTGCAGATTGCGCAGTAACAACAGCAAGCTTAGATAGCTACTATGGTGAGTCGATGTCTATCGGCGAAAGAACGCCGGTAGCACTATTAGATTTCGCGGCCTCTGCACGTATGGCTGTCGGTGAAGCGTTAACAAATATCGCCTGTTCTTACGTTCAAGATTTAAAACGCGTCAAATTGTCAGCAAACTGGATGGCGGCAGCAGGGCATCCAGGGGAAGATGCTGGGTTATATGAAGCGGTTAAAGCCGTCGGTGAAGAGCTTTGCCCTGCATTAGGGTTAACCATCCCTGTTGGTAAAGACTCAATGTCAATGAAAACACGTTGGCAGCATGAGGGTGAGGAACGTGAAATGACGTCACCACTCTCATTGGTGATCACTGCATTTGGGCGTGTAGAAGATGTGCGTTTAACAGTGACTCCTGAATTAAAAACATCGACAGATAACGCATTATTATTGATTGACCTTGGTCAAGGCCACAATGCATTAGGTGGTTCTGCACTCGCACAGGTTTATCGCCAATTAGGCAACAAAGCCCCTGATGTACGCAGCCCTGAGTTGCTGCTCGGCTTCTTTAATACTGTGCAGAAATTATTATCAGAGCAAAAATTACTCGCTTATCACGACCGTTCAGATGGCGGTTTGTTTGTCACATTAGCGGAAATGGCTTTTGCAGGGCACTGTGGGATCAATGTTGATATTAGCTCATTCGATGAAGACACTCTTGCCGCGTTATTCAATGAAGAACTTGGAGCTGTGATCCAAATTAATGGCGCGGATAAATCTTATGTAGAAGAATGCTTTGCTCAGGCTGGCTTGGCCTCTTGTGTTCATTATTTGGGGACGGCGACGCAAGATGATGCGGTGATAATTAATAGTCGCGATACGGTGGTTTATCATGGCTCTTGTAGCCAACTGCGCCAATGGTGGGCTGAAACAACATGGCAAATGCAACGTCTGCGTGATAACGAAGTGTGTGCTGATGAAGAGCACGCGATGAAACAAGATGACCAAGACCCTGGTTTACATGCTCATCTGACTTTTGATATTGAAGATGACGTCGCCGCGCCATATATTTTATCAGGTGTACGTCCAAAAGTGGCGGTATTGCGCGAACAAGGTGTTAACTCTCATGTTGAAATGGCAGCCGCTTTTGACCGTGCAGGTTTTGATGCGGTTGATGTTCATATGAGTGACTTGTTAGCGGGGAATTTATCCCTGAGTCAATTCCAAACACTGGTAGCTTGTGGCGGCTTCTCTTATGGTGATGTATTAGGGGCGGGGGAAGGTTGGGCAAAATCAATTTTGTTCAATAATAAAGTTCGTGATGAGTTTGCGGCATTCTTTAATCGTCCTGATACCTTATCCTTAGGGGTCTGTAATGGTTGCCAAATGATGTCAAACTTACATGAGCTGATCCCAGGAGCAGAGTACTGGCCACGTTTTGTTCGTAACCGTTCAGAACGTTTTGAAGCCCGCTTTAGTTTAGTTGAAATTGCGAATAGCCCGTCATTATTGCTGCAAAATATGGCTGGCTCTCGCATGGCGATAGCGGTTTCTCATGGCGAGGGGCAGGTAGAGGCTCGTGGTGCGACACATTTACAGCAGTTAGAAGACAATGGGCTAGTAGCCATGCGTTTTGTGAATAATTATGGTCAAGTGACTGAGCAGTATCCAGCTAACCCGAATGGGTCAGTTAATGGGATCACTTCGGTTACCACAAAAGATGGGCGAGCCACTATTATGATGCCTCACCCAGAGCGTGTTTTCCGTACGGTGAGTAACTCATGGCACCCTGAAAACTGGGGAGAAGATAGCCCATGGATGCGAATTTTCCGTAATGCACGTAAACAATTAGGTTAATAGTTAATTAAGGTTGTTTATCAGGCCAGTTGATTTTTCTTCTGGCCTGTTTTTTTAGCGAGTGGGGGCGAAAACACTATTTCCAAAAGCGATTGATTTGTTCACGCAATGCTTCTACGGTCTGCTTCCCTGTATCACCAACTAAGGCTCTCCCAGCGATAAACGCTTTCGCTTTGATGCCATTGAATAGGTGGATATCCTCAGGAACGATACCGCCAGTGATAGACAGTTCTAGCCCAAGGTCAGAAAGCTGACGCATTTTTTCGATATCTTCGTTAGTCCAACCAATACCAGCGAGTTCAGCATCACGAGACCGGTGGTATATGGCTTGTGAGATACCAAGTTCAACCCAGTTTTTAGCATCTTCAAATGTCCAATTACCATAGATTTCGATTTGGATTTCCCGGTTAAATTCATCGGCGACTTTTTTACAGGCGGCGATAGTGGCGATATGAGCCGCCGCGGAAACGGTGATCCAATCTGCACCAGCCTCAAAGGCCATACGGGAAAGAATGGCACCGCCATCGGTAGTTTTCATATCACAAACAATAATATGGTTTGGGTATTGTTTGCGTAACGTGGCAACGGCATTCATTCCTTCCGCAAAGGCTAAAATTGTTCCTACTTCAATAATATCGACAAAGGAGTGCACATTTTCAGCGACGTTTAAAGCGGATTGTAAGTCAGTTTGGTCTAATGCAATTTGGATCAAAGGTTTGGTCATTGTGATTGTCCTAGAATATTTTCACGTATCAAACGCGCAAGGCCATCACCATTGTTATCTGTAGCACAAACGACATCTGCGTGGGATTTCACGGTATCATCGGCATTCTTCATTGCAACTCCTAAGCCCGCTAGCTCAATCATGGAGATATCGTTGTGATTATCGCCGACAGCGATAACTTGGTTTGGTTGATACCCCAGAGAGTTAAGGTGTTCAGCTAAACGTATTCCTTTATTATTGCCTTTAGCGGCGAAATCGAAACGGTTTGACCATGACTTTTCTGCATTAAAAGTTTGTTTTATCCAAGGGGAATTCAAGAAACGTTGTAATGTAGCGGGTTCACCTTCGACAACAAACTTCCAAATATAGTCAGCGTGCTGGACTTGTTCTTCAAATGAATCAATACGATAAATTTTGGGTGGATGGGCCATTGTTGGGGCGTTAGCCCATTGCTCCATTGCATTCATGTAATCGATAGGATCGACTTTTGAATACACCATGGCATCAGTGATATACATCACCATTTTCAGCTTGTCTTGTTGCGCGAGTTCGATAAAAGTGAGTGCATTTTGTTTGGTGAGTGCATTGTGCGTGATAACTTTTTCGTTTTGGTAATCATAGATATAAGTACCATTGCAACAAATAATAGGCGTGGTTAGCCCTAGCTCATCATAATAAGGGCGAGCAGCGGTATGATGGCGTCCCGTTACAATCATAACGTGACATTGCTTTGTTGCTGCCTGAATGGCTTGTCTGACTTCAGGGTGAATTGTGTGATCCTGAGTGAGTACGGTGCCATCCAAATCAAGTGCTAATACTTTATACATAGTGGATTACCTCTATAGCTAATTAGTGATTTTCTTTTGTTATCATTAAATTAGCATAATGCTTGATCAATAACCTGATAAACATCATCAATCGTTCGACAGCGGCGCAATTTATTGAGGTCAACGCCTGTTTCACTGTCTTCATCATCAAGAACGCGAGTGACTTCCATTAAGCCTTCCATGTGTTCATCTGATGAACTGCCAGCAAGAGTGATCAGCACATCGACGGGTTCCTCTTCCCCATCAAAAATAATGGGGCTTTCTAATGTGACAAGGGCAAAAGCCGTGCGGATCACACCATCTTCAGGCCTAGCATGGGGAAGTGCGAGATTGGGCGCGATACAAATGTAAGGACCGAGTTTTTCGACGCTACTGATAATCGCATCATGGTAGGCGGGTTTGATTGCGCCAGAAGCGACCAGCATATCCGTACCGATTTTAATGGCATCACGCCAGTTGGTTGCGGATGCTTGTAGCTGGATTGAATTATTATCAATTAATGACTGTTTAAACCCCATCATTGTCTTCCTTTTAATATTAAATGAACATTTAAGGTCATAATTCCTCAGTGATGCTATTTATTTGCTAGAAAATTAGTATGAATAATACTGAGCAGTTCATCACCAAACGAATGTGGATTGAGCATATTTTGTACGCCTAAAACAAACTTGCCTTCACCTGGGTCCATCTCAGCACTTAGGTGTTTTGAAGAAACGATAATATCTGTTGCCGTTAATTTTGACTTATAGTCAGATACTGCGCAGGAGTCCATTACATGGGGAATGCCTTTTTTCTCAAGGTATTGACCAATTTTCATTTTCATCATCATTGATGAACCTTGTCCATTACCGCAAACGGCTAAAATCCTAACGGGTTTAACACTGGGGTTTTCAAATGTAGCTTCGGGTGGTTCTTCAGTTTCTTCTAGCTCAGTAATAGGCCCTAAAGCGGCTTGTGCATCTTCCTCTGCGCGTAGTTTTTTAGCCGCAAAGTACATATAGACAACGGCTAACGCCACGACAACAAAGAAAAACATTTTTGAAAATGATAACCCTTGCATAATAACAGGGAAGGCTAATGCCCAGTCGGCCATACCCATCCAGCCGCTGAAATCAGTGCCTTGGCGGTTAATCAAATCAATCGCCCATGCCGAGCCTAATATTTCTATGACTCCCATGACAAAACATACTTTCATCACGGCTTTCCAGCCCCCAAAGTGGTTAGCGAAAATACCGATAGTGGCGTTTGAGAAAAACATCGGGATAAAGCCTGGGATAATCATAATAGGGGAGCTAAATGCCAGCATACCGAGTACGGCAACAAATTGGCCAATTGCCCCCCACATAAAGCCAAATACCATTGCATTTGGTGAAAAGGCGTAGATAGCCGCACAGTCAATCGCGAGCACTGCATTTGGGATCACTCGTTCTGAAATACCTTTAAAAGCTTCCGATAATTCAGCCACAAACATACGCACGCCGGTTACAATAATTTGAATGGCTACCGCAAATTTTAGCCCAGTCTCAATAATATAGATGGTCCAGTGTGTTGTGCCTGCCATTGATTGTAGGTTTGGAATGCCGAAGGAAATCAGGATAACCCCAAAGAACAAGGTCATCACAATCGCTGTTGCAGAAATACTATCGTGGAAGATGTGTAACCATTTTGGTAAGTTTAAATTATCTACGCTGTCTTTTTTATCTCCTAATTTTGGTGCGACTTTAGTGGCTATCCATGAGGCAAATTGTTGCTGGTGGCCAATTGAGAAACCAGCCCCACCAGTGACTTCCTGCGTAGGTTTAAACATAATATTGGAGGAAATCCCCCAATATAACGCCATTAAAACCGCAGAGTAGATAATGGTTTCCCACATACTTGCGCCAAGTACAAAATAGAAAACAGCAATCAATCCTGCTTGCTGGAACATGATATGTCCCGTCAGCATGATGGTGCGGATACCGGTAATACGGCGAAAGAGTACCAGTAGGATGTTAAGTGCAAGTGCTAACAATACCGTATAACCCACCCATGAATAGTCATCCCCCATGGTTTCCATAGTGGCCATCATGGAGGTATAAGGGTCAATGACTGAACCGGTGAGGCCATGATATTCAGACATTTTTTCAATCACGGGTTTGAAGCTGGAGACCAGAGTACTGGCACCAACACTGACTAACATAAAGCCGACAATGGTTTTGATTGTTCCTTTAAGAATTGTGGTACCGTCACGCTTCAAAAGCCAGTAACCAATAAAAGTGACTAAGCCTAATAATAGAGGCGCTTTTGTCATTACCTGGCTGTAAAAAATATAGAAAGCGTCGTATAAAAAATCCATATTTTTACCTCTAATCAAATTGTTTTTGTAATTTATATGGGGTAGAGATTAATCATATTGATCGTATCTGGTGTTCTTGCGATATAATCATTTTAAACCTATAAAATGTCGTTAAAAAACCAAAAGTAATCATATGTAATCACCGTCTGATCTTTTATGATTGTTTGCATTTGTCTGTTTTTTTACCAGCAAAAAAATAAATAAATGGCGACTTGATCACGTAAAATTTAAAAATACCAATAAAATCAATATTGTTTTTTTATTCATAGTAAATATTTGTTTTTTGTTGCGACAAAGGTTGACAACTAATAGCGAGATAAATAGAATCAAAACCAATCACAAGTAATCAAACTTAATCATAGGGTGATTACTTATTAATAGGACGATAGTTATGAATGAAGTGCAAAGACACAATGAAATATTGTCTTTATTAGAAACAAATAGGGTGATCAACGTTTCTCATATTACCGATCACTTTAATGTGTCTCCTGCAACGGCTCGTCGCGATATTTCTAAGTTAGATGAGCAAGGTAAGTTACGAAAAGTCCGTAATGGTGCAGAAAGAATTGAAAATAAAAAGCGTAAGTGGACACCGTTAAATATTAACAGTACTGACCACTACGAGGAAAAATCACAAATAGCGGTTAAGGCGGCAGAAATCTGTTTACCCGGTGAGAGCGCGGTAATTAACTGCGGTTCAACAGCGTTCCTTCTTGGGCAGCAATTGTGCGGGAAAAACGTACAGATAGTGACCAATTATTTTCCGCTAGCAAGCTATTTAATAGACCAAGACCACGACGATGTTATTTTAATTGGTGGCCAGTACAACAAGGCACAAAATATTTTTTTAAACCCAGCTCTGAACAGCTTAATGGGTTATGCAGGTAACTGGATGTTTACATCGGGCAAAGGCTTAACAGAGGCCGGCTTGTATAAAGCGGATATGTTAACGGCGGTGGCTGAACAACAGATGCTTGACCAAATCGATAAGCTCGTGGTGGTGGTTGACAGTTCTAAGGTGGGGCATCGAACAGGAATGCTCTTTTGCCCAGCAAATAAAATTGATGTTTTAATTACTGGAAAAAACGCTAACCCTGAAGTTATTAAAGCCATTGAAGCACAGGGAACACGGGTCATACTGGTCTAATTCCTTCATATATTTGGTTTATTGCATTTAATCCTATCTTGCTAAGTGCCTTAATGCTCTATTAAGGCGCCAAGCTCCCTACATTCAAAATTCTGGAAAAAGGTATTAATACTATGAGTAAAGTAAATGAAATCACACGTGAATCTTGGATTTTAAGTACGTTTCCTGAGTGGGGAACTTGGTTGAATGAAGAAATTGAAAAAACGGTTGTTGAGCCAAATACATTCTCAATGTGGTGGTTAGGCTGTACAGGAATTTGGCTGAAAAGTGCAGGTAATACCAATATTTCTATCGATTTTTGGTGTGGGACAGGTAAAAAAACGCAGAAAAATCCGTTGATGAATAAGCAACACCAAATGATGCGCATGGGAGGGGTAGAAGCATTACAGCCTAACCTAAGAACCTCTATTTTTCCTCTCGACCCATTTGCAATTAAACACATTGATGCGGTATTAGCCTCCCATGACCATGCCGACCATATTGATGTCAATGTCGCAGCCGCAGTATTACAAAATTGCGGTGAACACGTTAAATTTATTGGCCCGCAAGCTTGTGTTGATTTATGGACCAAATGGGGCGTTCCTACAGAGCGTTGTGTTGTGGCAAAGGTGGGGGATGTGATTGAAGTCGGAGACATGAAAATTCGTGTACTCGATTCTTTCGACCGTACAGCACTGGTTACGCTACCGCAAGGCGTGTCTTCTTATGATAAAGAAATCCTAGATGGTATGGATTACCGTGCGGTGAATTATTTAATTGAAACAACAGGTGGTTCTATTTATCACTCAGGTGATTCTCACTATTCAAATTATTACGCAGCACATGGTAACCGTTATAATATTGACGTGGCATTGCTTTCTTTTGGAGAGAACCCCCGTGGAGTCACGGACAAAATGACTTCATCTGATATTTTGCGTGCTGCGGAGTCACTTGATTGCGAGCGAGTTATTCCATTCCACCATGATATTTGGGCCAACTTCCAAAATGACCCACGTGAAATAGAAGTTTTATGGAATATGAAAAAAGAGCGTTTACAATACAAATTTGCGCCGTTTTTCTGGCAGGTAGGTGGTAAGTATACTTACCCAACAGATAAAGACCGCATGCATTATCAGCATTTCCGTGGCTTTAATGATATTTTTAAAAATGAACCTGAACTGCCATATAAAGCATTCTTATAATTAATCCTGCTATTAAAAACCAGCGTTTAAGGAGACTTAAGCGCTGGTTTTTTTATGAGGTTTAAAATAGCATGCATATATTTAAATAATATGAATTATCAGTATTTTTTATTGTTATATGGTTAGTTTTTTTGTTTCTCTATTGATATTGACTGTCTTAATTTAATCATTTTTAATCTTAATGTTATCAATGTGGATAATATTTAATTAAAATTACATTTATTCTAGGTGAAAATATGGAAAATGAAATAATATTACATGATTTAACTGAGCGTATATCTTCAATTAGCGAAGAAATTGCGATGTATAATGAAGATGAAGAAGTTATATTAGAGTCGTAAAGATTGAAAAAATGCCGTCCACGGCGGCATTTTAATGGAGGTGTGAATATGTATAACGGAATAACAAAACCAATGATAAAGCGTTCTCATCATGTTATTGAATCTGATAATGGAAATATTTGTATTGGTGAGATCCCTAGTAAGGCTAAAATAATTAAGTCCCCCCCTGAATGGGTAAAAGTCGTATTGTCTAAATTAGATGGAGAACATACATTACCTAGAATAATAAAGGAACTATTAAATAGAAACTTAAATGTTGAAGAATATGAAGTCATAGATTTTATTCAAAAAATGATATCATGTGGTTTAGTTGAAGATAATATTATTTCATCCGAATTACTTTCTTCTAGAGAGATTGAATTGTACGATCGTCAATTATTACAATTTTCTTTAGTCGATAATGATAATTTATCATCGATAAGATATCAGGAACGTTTGAAAAAAAGCAGAGTTTTAGTGTTGGGAATGGGTGGATGGGGAACATGGTGCTCATTACAACTTGCATTAATGGGGGTTGGAACGTTAAGGATTGTTGATGGTGATATTGTCGAATTATCAAACCTAAATAGACAAGTCTTATATACAGAGGAGGATATCGGAAAAAGAAAAGTTGACTCAGCTGAAAATGGAATATATAAGCATAATAAACACACTAAAATAGAAAAGTTTTTTGAATTTTTAACGCCAAATGAAAATAGAATTAATGATTTACTTAATAATGTTGATATGATTTTACTTGCATGGGCAAGTTTAGGCTACTACAAAAAAAATACGGTAGAGGAGGTAATACACAAAGTTGCTATTGATAAATCGATACCTATCATTGAACTTGGTGGGGACCCACATGAAATATCCATAGGACCTATTTATTTAAATAATCAAATAGGGAAAACATACTTTGATGTTAAACATCAAATTAAAAAAACATTCTATAGTGATGACCCGACAGTGAAAGAGTTTCAAGAAGCAAGAATGAAGCAACAGTTTTTAAATGGGGTGAGAACTGTTAATGCTTGGCAAAGCTCACCATCACTAGCTGTAATGTCAGGGTTAGTGGTTGACCAAGTAATTAAAGTTATTACTAAATATGATGCTATCTCATTGGAAGGAAGGAAAGTTACAATCTCACTTAGGGACTTGAGTTTTTCAGAGGAGAATCTGTTTAATGGGGATAAGTAAGCATAACAAAGAATTTTTAAGTAATGGGTATACTAGTTTTTCAATAAAAGATTTTTTTCCTGAATTTGAAGTTAATTTAAATTTAATTAATAATATTGAAGAGGATAAATGGAGTTTTATTATAAAAAATAGGCAAGGGGTAAGCGATTTTTATCTTTCTGACACTGATATAGAGAGTATCAATTATGAAAAAACAATAGCATTTGAGGATAGAGATAATGGCGAGTTTTCATTTTCATTTAGAAGAATATGCTTTGATGAAATTAAAATAATTTTAGTTGATTTAATTGCGGTTGTTGATGATGTTAAATTTAAAGATTTTTTATGGAGTATAACTGGAAAGAAAGTAAACATGATATCAAACATATATTTAAGCAAGTTTGATAAAAATGATTTTTTAACTACACATTGTGACTCCGATGATGGTATAGGCATCGTGATTAACTTAACAAAGGAATGGGAAGCGAACTATGGAGGGTTAACGATGATATTAGATAACGAAAAAAAAGAAATTTTAGAAACATTTATCCCATCATATCTAAATATTTTAATTTTTGACACAAAAAAAAGAAAAATCCCACATTTTGTTTCTACAGTAACATCTAATAAAATAAGCAAAAGAATGGCATTAGTTGTGAGGTATAATGAAAAAAATTAAAGTGCTTCTTTGTGCTACTTTAATGTCATTAATATGGGGGAGTGCAATTCCTATATCAAAACTGGCAATTGACCAAGTAGGTGTTTGGGGTTTTAGAATCTATTCATTAGTTATTTCAGTTGTTTTTTTGTGTTTTGTATTTTTCATTATTGGTCGATATCGGTTTAATATTCAATACTTTTTAAAAAGTATCCCACTTGGTTTTTTGAATGTTTTTTTGGTTCCTATATTAAATAGTTTGGCGTTAAAGCATACTGAAGCGGTAAAGGCGTCTGTACTTGTTTATACGATGCCAGTAATGGCAACACTCTTGCTGAGCATAATGAATAAACACATTGAATTTCGTTCAATAATTGTGTCTTTATTATGTATTAGTGGCATTTTTATATTTATAGCGCCATCTGGCATAAGTATTGGCGAAGCGATAATTCTATTAAGTGCACTCATGTGGGCGATAGGAACCATTTTATCTGAAAAAATCGTCTTAAAAATAAACCTAACTTCAAAAGTATTTTACCAAAATATAGTCTCATTGATTTTTCTTGTATTGTTAATGCCATTTTTAGATGTTGATGTAAACATATTGAGTAATATACATCCTGAATTTCTTTGGACTGTATATATTCCAATTATCTATATGGGGCTGGCTAATGGGGTGATTGTTTATATTCTTTGGTATTACATGATAGGGCACGGCGGTGTTAAACTGTCATCATACTCAATTCTTATTTCACCAATCATTAGTGTCATGATCTCATCTTATCTTTTAGATGAGTCTATGACAATTTCAATGATAATCGGTATGTTATTTATTCTTTTAAGTATGTTAATTATTTTTTTAGAAAAAAATAAAGTTTGATATTCAAATAACGGCTTACATGCTTTTAGTGATTAAACTTCCTATCGGTGCTGCGTATTCCTCCACCCTAAAGGGCGGAGGGGCGACGAGTTATTCACAAATGCCAAGTTATTCTGTTGTTAGTTAAGCTAGTCTTTAATGCTTCTTAACGTGGTTACTTCCTTGTACTTTACTCTGGTATTTCATTTACCTGTTGCCTAACCACATTAAGCATTATTTAAAGAGTGTAACATTACTCAAGAATAAACATGCCATAGGGGTGGATCTGTAAATAAAGGTTTTCCCCTACTGTTGGCTGCAATTGTGTGGCATTAATTTGCAACAACATGGATTGACCATGCCAATCAACAGTGACCTCATATTGAGGCCCCATATAAGCCACATGAGTGACAGTACAGCGTTGGCTATCGTCACCTTGTAAGCTGAGCGTGATAGCTTCAGGGCGTACACCGACAGTGATTTCCGTATTATCCGTTGCTAGTTGTGCTGGGCGAGGTAAGTGATAATTAAAAATATTTACTGAATCATGAGTCAGTGTGGCAGGGAAAATATTCGCATCTCCCATAAAGCTGGCCATAAACCTTGAGGCAGGCTGACGGTACAGTTCTTGTGGAGAACCTAATTGCATGATTTTCCCTTTGTTCATCACCAAAACCATATCGGAAACGGCGAAGGCTTCACTTTGGTCATGGGTCACGTATAACGAGGTGATGTTAAACTGTTGCTGTAATTCACGGATTTTTTCACGCATGCTACGGCGTAAATTGGCATCTAAGTTACTTAATGGCTCATCAAATAACAACACTTTAGGTTTGAGGATCAAGGCACGAGCTAAAGCAACACGCTGTTGCTGGCCACCAGAAATTTGGTCAACAAAACGGTCAGCAAAGCCAGCTAAATCAACCAATTCTAGTGCTTCGTCAACACGTTTTCTGATTTCAGCTTTAGGTAAGCCTAACATTTTCAAACCATAACCGACGTTGTCCCCTAACGACATATGAGGGAATAGGGCATATGATTGGAAAACCATACAAATATCACGTTGTTGGATTGAACGATCGGTAACATCCTCACCATCTATAAACATCCGTCCTTCTGTGGGTTTTTCTAACCCTGCGACTAAACGTAATACCGTGGTTTTACCACAGCCAGAGGGACCTAATAAGGTCACCATACTACCTTGTGGAATAGAAAGACTTAAATCGTCGATGACCGTATTGGTACCAAAGCGTTTAGTCACATTTTTTAATTCAACAAAATTATGTTGTGTCATGTCAGTTACTCCATGATTACTGTGCATTTTTGGCTTTGGAACGTGAAACACGGGCTTCGCCAATTAAATAGTCAAATAAGAAAATAATGGCCAACATGACGACAATCAGTATTGAACCATAAGCAATTGCCACGCCGTATTCACCATCCTCAACACGATTAAGAATGTAGGCAGTTGCTACGCGAGTATCGGGGGTTACCAAGAATACAATGGCACTTACTGTCGTGATCGCTCGCACGAAGCTATAAATCAAAGCCGATAAAATCGCAGGGCGCAGTAATGGCAACAGGATAAAGAAAATGGTGCGCATGGAGCCTGCCCGTAAGCTGAGTGAGGCTTCATCTAACGATTTATCAATTTGCCCTAAGCCCGCAATACCGGCACGGATACCGACCGGAACATTACGCATGGTCATCGATATAATGACGATAGCTGCGGTACCAGTTAAGTAAAATGGCGAGTCATTAAAGGCTAAAATGTATGACACACCAGCCACTGTTCCCGGTACGGCAAAGCACAGCATGGTGGTAAATTCGATGGTTTTTTTACCACGAAAATCTTGGCGAACGACGATATAAGCAATTAACAAGCCGAGTATGGCGGTGATTGGTGCAGCAATACCCGCGTACAGAAGGGTATCTAATAAGGATGGCCATGCGCCGTCACTCATACCTTGACCGAATAACTTAATAAAGTTATCGAAGGTTAATGTGTAATCAACGCCCCAGTTTACCGTGAAGCTACCATAGAAAATACTACCGTATAACAATACGTTAAAGGCAACCCAAATAGCTAAGAAGGTAGTTACAGTAGCAATTAATGACACAGGTAATGGTTGTACATCACCGCGATACGATTTGCCCGAAACAGTGACATAGGAACGCTTACCTATCCACATATATTGAACGCAGAACACTAATAGTGAGAAAACTAATAGTGATGCACCCAAGGTACTTGCTGCTTGATAATCGAGCTGAGAACCTGTGATATAAAAATAAATTTGTGTTGCTAGAACATCGAAGTTACCGCCTAACACTAATGGGTTACTAAAATCGGCTAATGACTGAACGATGACAATTAAGAATGCGTTAGCCAGTGCAGGTTTCAGTAATGGCATAAACACATTAAAAAAGGTTTGGTAGCGGTTAGCTCGTAAGGTATACGAAGCTTCTTCTAATGATGGATGAATAGTTTTAATTGCCCCATCCAAAATCATAAATGACATAGGGGTAAAGGCGAGGACTTGAGCTAGCCAAATACCAGTAAAACCGTATAACCAGTTGGTATTTTCTAACCCCATATAGGCCGCGAGAAATTCGGTGATATACCCAGAACGCCCCATCATCAACGTAACACCCAAACCGACAACGAATGGCGGAGTTACGATGGGTAATATTGAGAAAATACGGCCAATAATTGCGGAGCGTTTCGCAATACGAGTGGTGTAAATAGCTAAAATTAAACCAAAGAAGGTACAGCCAGCACCAACCGCCAATGATAAAAAGATTGAGTTAATAATGACTTGAACAATATGTGATTGTGTCAAAATCGCTACAAACGCAAAGGGAGCAAAATCGCCATTACCATCGGTGAACATGGGAATAAAAATAGCCACGCTCGGAAAAACAATAAACAGCGCAATCAGGGTGACAACAGTGATGAGTGAACCAATAACAAACTGGTCGCCACCAAGCCATTCAAGGCGTGTTAGTGCGAGAGTCATCACCATGCCAAGGGCGATAAATAACACTATCGAAGAGTAGCCTAAGCCTTTTCCTTCAAGATAAGAGGTCAAAATGACTACAGCAACCGTTGCTACTGCAATGCCAATATCCAAATAATGGCGAGTTTTATGATAGCGATCCGCAGGTGTTAACGGGCGAATAAATAAAATAGAAGGCAATAAATACCAAAGCCAACTAATGTTTAAGCTGCTCCAACCATACGCGGCAAGGATTTCATCTTGCGTAGAATCAAGTAAGCCATAATCAAGGCTCCAAGAAGGTAGCAAAGCAAAACCAATCCAAGCTAATAACAACCAGAAAAAGGTGCTATCTCGCTTTTTAGGCGGTGTCAGTGTTAGGGTTTGAGACATAGATCCCCCTAAGCTCATTATATTTTGTGTAAGCAGGGTGTTTAGCCATGACACAAACTATTTTGAGCTTAATTAAATTAATTTTTATTTTAGTTAAGTAAGTGCTCAATGCGGCGTATTAACGCCGCACCAAATTGTTATTTGCTCATTTTTACTTCAGTAACCCATTTATTGATCAGATTTTTACGGACATCTGCATCCCCGTATTTATCCATATCATAGTTAATTAGGTTTAAGTCATTGAGTTTTAATGAAATTGGGGAAGACTCCGCAGTGGTATTGGTTAAAATCTGGTAAGATTTACCTTCTTTCCAACTAAGTTCTTGCGCTTCTTTAGAGAGGACAAAATCAACGAATAGTTTGGCGTTATCCATATTGCGCGCATTTTTAAGGATACTGATACCGCCAATTTCATAGCCTGTACCTTCACAAGGTGCAATAAGCTCTAATGGTGCGCCATTTTCGACTTCTAATGAATAATCATGTAAGAACCCGATACCAATAGCAGACTCACCTCGAGCCGCATTACGTGCCGGTGCAATCCCTGACTTGGTGTATTGTGAAATATTCGCATTCAGTTTTTTCAGATAATCAAAAGCTTGTTCATTTCCCCATAGCTGGTCAAAAGTGGCCAGTGCGGTATAAGCTGTCCCTGAGCTTTGTGGGTCAGCAATTTGAATTTCGCCTTTATATTCAGGTTTAGTCAGGTCTTTCCAGCAAGTTGGGATAGGTAAACCTTTTTCTTTTAAGCGGTCTTTATTTACGCCAAAGCCTAAAATACCAATGTAAACCGCGGAAGAATAGTTCCCTTTACGTTTCGCAGGGTCTTGGAACTGAGGCATGATTTCAGATAATTTTGGCGACTTATAGGGTTCGAGTAAATCCATTTCCCCCGCCTGTGAATGAGGGTCTAATGTACCGCCATACCATACATCAGCTTGTGGATTGCGTTTTTCTGCTTCAATTTTAGCTAAAGTACTGCCAGAACCGTTACGAACAAATGTGGTTTTGACATCGTATTTTTTCGCGAAAGCTTGGGTTTCTGTTTCGCACATGGCATTAGTTGCGCTACAGTAAACCACCAGACGGCCTGCGGCATTTGCAGTGGTAGTGATTGCTGCAAGTGACAAACCCGCAGCGATAAGCGTAGAGAGAGTTTTCAGTTTCATTGTCAGTCCTTTTTTCAGGTTTTATTATCAGAGGGTGAAACAGTGCCTGCTAAGTGCTCCCGTTTGCTGACATTGGCAATCAAAAGAGGCATTAGCAGTAGCCCCATCAGAGCCGCTGCACTGGCGAGCAAGGTAAACATCCCTGACCAACCATAACGTGCAATGACCTGAGAGAGTGGCCATCCAGCAATTGCGGCACCTAAATAGGCGTACAAGCCAAGATAGCCTGTTACCGCTCCAGCTGCTTTTTTATGACAATATTCTGTTGCAGCTAGACCGATTAACATTTGTGGTCCAAAAACAAAAAAGCCGATAGCAAAAAAACATACAGCCAATAATGCATAATGATGAATTGGCGTTAACCATAAGGCGCTAACTGAAACACACAGGCCCAATGAAAACAGTAAAATCATAGGTGCGCGTTGGCCGCGAAACAAAAGATCTGAACCCCAGCCAGAACAAAGTGCCCCTAATAAGCCACCTAATTCAAATAACGATAATGTTGCGTTAGCACTCAGTAAGTTGGTACCGTGTGTTTCCGTTAACCACAGGTTTCCCCAATCATTTATTGCCATACGGATCAAATAAACTAAGATATAAGAGAAACCTAATAACCAAATCATGCGGTTAAAAACGATGCTCTCTTTTAAAATCAAGAGCATTGGCATTGGCGGAGACAAACGCTCTTGGCGTAATTCCAGCACATCTTTTCGCCATTGGCCCACGCTAGGAAGATGCTCTTCTTGTGGTGTTCCTCGTAACTGACTACATAGCCATAAACCAACAACCACGCCAATTACCCCAGGAACAATTAAAGCCATCTGCCAGCTATATTGGGTGGCTAATAGCGCTGTCAATAAAGGCAGCAGCATTCCACCAAGGTTTATCGAGATATTCCATAATCCCCACCAAAAGCCACGTTCATTGCGTGAATACCAATGGGTTAAGATACGTGCGCAAGGAGGCCATCCCCAACCTTGGAAAAAACCATTTAATGTCCACACCACTAATAAAGCAGGGAACGATAAGCAATAGGCGAATACGATATTTAGCAACCCAGTCATCACTAGGCCTGCCCCCATAAACCAGCGATATCCTGTAATATCGTGAAAAATACCCGATAAAAACTTTGAAATACCGTAGGTAAGGTAAAACGCAGTGGCTATCCAGCCGATATCGCTTTTATCGAGAAACAATTCACTTTGCATAACTGGCATCACGAAATTAAAGCTTTTTCGTGTAAGGTAAAAAGTGGCATAACCAATAATCATTGATAGCATTAAGCGGCGACGCCAAAAACGATAAGTGTTATCCAGACTCAACGTGTCATTACCTGTCATGGTGTTGTTTCTCTTGTTTGGCAAATGTAATCAAGTTTTTAACAAAAAGGATGAGAGAAGGTATTAGAGGGGTAGGAATAATTCCTAGTTTTGCGATGTTTTATCTCAAAATGTGGGCAAGTTAACACTTATTTTCGTTCCATTTTGGGTGGTTAACGTCCAATCACCGCCTAAGGCTCTGACTCGTTCTTCAATACCACGTAAACCAAAGCCGCTGGTTCGTTTACTAAAAGGAATACCAACGCCATTATCATCAACGATAAGCTGGATCTGGTCATTTACTTGTTCAAGTGATATATGGATTTGAGTGGCTTTTGCATGCTTACTGATATTGTTAAGTAACTCTTGGACTAGCCGATATAGTGTAAATAAAACCGTTTCGTTTATTGGTGTTTCTTGTAAACCGTAATGAAAATGGCATTGAATATTCCTTTCAGGGAAGGAAAACTCAGCAATTAAGTGTTTAAGCGCTTTTTCCAAGGACATTTCTTCTAGCACGGGCGGGCGTAACTGGCGCAACAATTGCCGTGTAGACTGGTGAATTTGCTGCGCGAGTTCATTAATTTGGCTCGCTGCTTGCTGGCCAAGTGGATCAGCGGCAGTTTTTTTGACTAACATTGATTGAATTTGGATGGCGGTAATATTTTGGCCGATTTCATCGTGTAACTCACGGGCAATCGCTTTTTTAATATCTTCTTCGGTATGGACTAATTGGCGCATTAAATCACGACGAGCTTTTAGCTCTTGTTCTAAACGTTGGCGGTAACGTTGTAAATTGCTAGCAAGTTGTTTTTGACGGCTAATGGCAATCCCTAATCCAATACCAATAAGGGCTTGGGTACTTAAGAACATCTCTAGCTCTTCTAAATCAGCGAAGGCACCGTGGAATTGCCGAGCAAAAGTAATAATTAAACTCCCTAATAGAGCGGAAAGTACTCCACCTTGCCAGCCATAGCGATAGGCCATAAAAACATTAGGAATAAATACCAGTAGGACAATTAAACGCTCTATTTCAGGCGCAAAAAAGACTTGAGCGCTTAAACCGACAACACAAAACAAAAAGCACCAGACAATCAATGAAGTACGTAATTGCTTATCAGGAGTCCCATAGTCAAGTAACATTTGGTAGTGCTGTTCGTGTAGATATTCATAAATTAGGTAAACAAATGGGGATAGCAAAATTCCGCCAGTGAATGTCGTTAAAAATAACTGGCTAACGGAATAGGGGGATAACCAACCAAATAATAACGCATGCAGAATGCTATTTGCAGCCACACCGGCGAGCAACAGTAATAAACGTTGCCAATATAAAGTGTATCGCCACCAGATATCTTGAATAATAAAAGCGACTCCAAGGCTAAGCAATGGAGAGAGTAATAAAATAGGTTGAAACAGTAATTGTTCTTCTGATAGCCAAAGATTGAGGATTCCTTCACTGAGTAGCAGTGTTGGCCAATAGCGTCGCCAAAGGATGATCATTAAAGCGAGTCTTAACCCTTGAGGAAGAAATAATGTTGCTTGAAAACTATTTTGGCTCAAATAAAAACCGATGATCCACAACCCAACCCACAATAATGAATAGGTAAAAAGTAGAAAGGTGGATTGCAGTGTTAATCGCAGGCTTTTATTCATCATAAATTATCGAGAAATCAGGTTGTGTTCTAATGCATAATGAACCAGATCGATGGTATTTTCACACTGTAATTTACCGAGTACATTAGCACGGTGCACATGAACAGTTTTATGGCTCAATTCGAGTTGTTCAGCTATGACCTTAACGCTTAACCCTGATACTAATAAATCAAATACTTCGCGTTCACGAGGGGTAAGCTCTTGAATTCCTTTTTGTTGCTGCGGTGAATGGCGTAAAGCTCTCATGGCATCTGAACATAGGTAGCAACCTCCCTGATGGACAGAACGAACAGCTTGGACTAATTCTTCTGGCCCGCAGCGTTTCGTTAAATAAGCGCTAGCCCCCGCATCTAACGCACTTTGAACAAAAGCCGGCGTGTCATAAATACTTAAAATAATTGTACGGAAGTCGGGCTTTTTCTGGCGTAGACGCGTGAGTAATTGCAAGCCGTTTTCATCAGGCATAGAAATGTCCATAATGGCCACATCTATATCAAGGTTAATTAGGTTTGGCCAAGCTTCTTGGGCATTTGCATATTGCCCAACCACTGAAATATCACTTTCTAAGGTAAGCAATTGAGCGAACCCAGACCGTACAACAATATGGTCATCAATTAAGGCGATTTTTATCATTTGGCTTTATTATTTTAATGTGTAGTGTGTTACTCAGTCTTATATCAAGATGGGAAAGGATAATCTATAAACATCATTTAGAATTCTGATATTCATCAGAAAAGCAGAGTATAAAAGGAGGAGGGAAGGCGAGCCCACAATAGGCAATGATTTAATCGTATAAGGTAATAAAACTAAGGCGTAATGTTTTATTACCTGAAGAGTTACCCCTTATTTTAGATGATTAAACAGGCACTACTTCAATGATATAAACGTGGGTATCCGTGTCGATGATCCGATTAAGTTTTAACCCAGACTTGGCAAATAGCGCTTCAAACTCTGCTTTTGTATGCCCGCCGCCATCCGCGGAAAGGTTGATACAGAGTAAATCCAATTCTTTGCCAAAATAGGGTTTGTCATCATCACCAATAACACAATCGATCAAGAGTAATTTAGATGATTGCTTCATAGCACGGCGGATAGTTTTTAGGATCTCAACAACTTTGTCATCTGGCCAGTCATGGCTGATATACTTAAGTAAAAATATGTCGGCTTCTGGGCATTTTTCAAAGAAAGAACCGGGGCAAGTTTCCCAACGAGAGTCATCTTCTAATAAGTGTAAGATATTATTTTCTAAAACATGTTCCCTATCAAATAGAATACCTTGAACTGTTGGGTTGTTTTTCAGTACTTCGAGAAGTAAACCACCAAAGCCACCCGCAATATCAGCTACAACAATATTTTCATTGAAATCATAATGCCTAACTACAGAGTTATTTTCTATCGCTGAAAATGATGACATACCATTATGGAAGTTGTCGGGTAAGTTGGCATTTTTCTCCCAATATTCAAAGAAACTACCGCCAAATAAATCTTCAAATACCGGTTTTTTTAATGCGATATCACTTAATTGATAAGACGGCATCCAAAATGTTTGGTCTGTTACCATGAGTATCGCTTGGCGTAATGAAAATGGATGATCAGCCTTTAGAAATTCGGCTTCAGGGTTTAAGGCAAAACGCGAGTCACCTAGAGAGGTAAAAATCCGGTGGCTGGCAAGCAGGCGCAGTATTTGGCGAATTGTTCTTTCTCTGCAACCGAGTTCTTGTGCTAGCTGCTCTGACGTTTTGGGGCCACTCTCTAAGTGTTCAGCTAAATTAAGTTTTGCAGCTGCACGTAATGCAGCTTGAAACATGAAACCAATTGTTTGCTGTAAAACGTATACGCCAGCACTGAGGTCATCTGGTTTGTTAGTTACCGTTGAAGAGTCTTTCATTTGACATCCTATTATTGTTTAAAAAAAGGTCAATTGATTTGTTCTTTTTAAGTATTATATTGCTTTGCGGAAAAAGCAAACCATATAAAAAGAAAATGCTATAATTTCTTATCTTAATGTATTATAAGTAATTATTTTTTTGATTGTCTGCTTTGTTATGGATTGTCAAATTAGCGTTAATATTTTATTTCACACGTAAAATATAAATATATTTAATGTAACTTAACTGAAATATCAATAGGGTTAACTAGGTTTTTCCCCCTTTAATACGGGGTGTATAAAATAAACGACAAACCAGTATTGTCACTGTCGCCAAATGGAGACATTTATCTTTTTGATATTTAAGGTTATTTTATTTTTGGTGCTAGAGTGTCTTAAATTAGCGACAATACGATGAATGGAGAACACTATTTTTGTGTACTTAAATCCCGTAAAAGAATGGTTGAATATATTTTTTGTTATTATTCAAAGTGATGAGTGTTTTCTTGAAAAGTTGGCATGGCTTGTGCATAATAATACTCAGTTGCTCATTCAATTTATTATGTAGGTCCATAATTAGTTGGGTACATACCACATAAAGCAAGAATGACGCCAAAGTAAGGTGCCTACCGTCCAACAGCACAGATACTCGCCTTCGGGCCTTATCAAACACAGGGCGACACGTTGAGTGAGGCACCACCTATATGATTATCTTTATTGTAAAGACATAGTCATATAAAAGAAGTAGCCCATCGCTGGCGGGGTAGAGTCCAATACTCTATCCCGCCTTCCTGTTTATCTCCCCCATTCTTTCGAACCGCTGCGTTGCTATCTCAGTGTAGTTTCCCCAAAGATCATCTTAAGTGATTGGTTGTTGAAATGCGCTTTTGCTATTTATTTATCAATAGATATGCGTGGCTAAAAAGCCCCGACCTTTATTTAGAGAGGTTGGCATGTTGATTGCTATCACATTATACACTTAGTCTGATTTCAACATTGCGGTATACAGAATTGTGATTCAACTACCCGTCCTACAAAGAGTTCTGTTACCATTAAAAAACGTTTAATGAGTATGAGATGAATGCATTGAGTAAATGGCGTTTTTTCCCGCGCTCCTTGCGCCAATTGGTTGTTATGGCATTCTGGTTGGTATTATTACCACTCTTAGTGTTAGCTTATCAGGCTTACCAAAGCTTAGAGCAACTGAGTAATCAAGCAGCCGATATCAATAAGACCACATTGCTTGACGCAAGGCGCAGTGAGGTCATGAGTAGTCTCGCCTTGGAAATGGAGCGTAGTTATCGGCAATATTGTGTTTTACAAGATGCGACACTACAGACACAGTATCAAAAGCAATTTGTTGACTATGAACAGATGCTTGAGCGCCAAAAGACGATTTTACCGAAAGACTCAGATACCTCTAACCTGTCTAAAATATTAGGGCAACTTAAAGCAGTTACTTGTGAAAATAACGAACCAACCCAGAAAGTTGTTCAAGCATTGGAACAATTTTCCGCTGAAAATGCACTTTTAATTCAAGAAACAAGAAATGTGATTTTTAGTCGTGGAGAGCAATTACAAAAAGCAATTGCCAATAAAGGGCAATTATTTGGTTGGCAAAGTTTAATCCTCTTTTTATTGAGCGCATTACTGGTCACTTTATTCACAAGGATGATTATTGGTCCGGTGAAGGTTATTGAGCGAATGATTAACCGCCTCGGTACTGGTCGAACCTTGGCGAGCAATATAGAACGCTTTAAAGGCCCTCGAGAGCTGCGTACTATTGCTCAGCGGATCATCTGGTTGAGCGAACGTTTGGCATGGCTTGAATCTCAACGCCATGAATTTTTGCGTCATATTTCACATGAATTAAAAACGCCTTTAGCCAGTATGCGTGAGGGAACAGAGCTTCTTGCGGATGAGGTTGCTGGGCCATTAACGGTCTCCCAAAGGGAAGTTGTCGAAATCTTAGATCATAGCAGTAAGCACCTTCAGCAACTTATTGAACAACTTCTTGATTATAATCGCAAATTGGTAGATAACCCACCTGAAGCACAATTAGTCGATTTGCAAAAGCTGATTGACGATATTGTAAATGCACATAATTTACCGGCGAGAGCGAAAAATATTAAAACGGACGTGCGTCTAAAAGTTGAAAGTTGCTTAGCAGAACCGACACTTCTTGGGCGTGTAATCGATAATATCTACTCCAATGCGGTGCACTATGGCAGCGAATCAGGTAATATTTGGGTTTCTAGTCGTAGGATAGACAATAAACTTCTGATTGAAGTTGCTAATACAGGTACTCCAATCCCAGATTCTGAAAAAAGCATGATATTTGAGCCTTTTTATCAAGGTTCATTACAAAGAAAAGGTGCTGTTAAAGGAAGTGGATTAGGGCTAAGTATTGCACAGGATTGCATCAAACAAATGGGGGGAGAGCTCTCCTTGGTGCCTCATAAATCAGCAGATGTTTGTTTTAGAATTGAACTGCCTCTAACAGCAGAGAATGAATAATGGTAAATCGGTCTACAGAACTTTTAACCGTACTTTGTAATAAAGTCGCGTTTAATAAACAAAAGCAGGTGGTTAGTTACGTGATGAGACGTACAACTACACATATTGGGGTGGTTTTATTTGGCCTTTTTTTAACAGGTTGTGTTACGAACGATGGGCAATCCCCCCTTGAAACACTGTCACAAGTTGTTGTACCTGAAGTTAAAGTGACTGACTATCGCTATGCATCTTGTGAAACTATTTGGGATAATGACCAGCTAGCAGCTCGTGAAAACGCCTTGTTTTGGTTACGTATGATGGATTGTGCTGATAGGGTTGATATGACTCAGGCTCGAACTGATGCTAATCAAATAACGGTGACGGATTGGTCGACGGCATTTCAACAAAATATCTTATTAAATTCAGCAGACCCCAGCATTGCTGAAAGGCGAAAAATGCTTGATAGCATTAATACCTATAGTTTGAGTTTTCCAACAGGGGTACGCCCCTTATTGCAGCTATGGCGTGAACAACAAGTGCAAATTATTAACCTTTCTGATGCAGGTTCGCGTTATAAGCGTTTGCAGCAAGAAATGGACAGTAAACTCGACCGCCTAAAGGAAGACAATGCCAAGCTGGCTTTTGAATTGAACACGACTGCGCGAAAATTAGAAAACTTAACGGATATTGAACGCCAACTTTCTTCACGCAAAAAAAGTACTAATGAAACAGAAAAAGAAGTCGAGAATGCAGTAGAAGGGGAAAAACCTACATCTTCAGAGAGCCAGCAGCCAAGTAACACATCGGGCTCATCTGTAGAACAGCCTTCATCGGAGAATGAACCTAATGACAAACCGTAAATCGGCAAATTTACTGTTAGTGGATGACGACCCAAGTCTACTTAAACTACTCGGAATGCGTTTAAGTAGTGAAGGTTTTAAAGTCATTACGGCAGAAAGCGGGCCTGAAGCACTAAAAATATTACAAAAAGAAAAATTAGATTTAGTGATCAGCGATTTACGAATGGATGAAATGGATGGCATGGCGTTATTTGATGAAATTCAAAAAGCCCATCCGAATATGCCCGTTATTATATTAACGGCACACGGCTCTATTCCTGATGCTGTTGCGGCTACACAACGAGGGGTATTTAGTTTCTTAACTAAACCCGTTGATAAAGATGCACTATATAAAGCCATCGACGAAGCTCTTGCGCTTTCATCAACCCCAATAAGTGATGAGGAATGGAGCTCTGGTATTGTGACTCGCAGCCCTTTAATGATCCGTTTACTAGAGCAAGCCCATATGGTTGCTCAGTCAGATGTAAGCGTATTAATTAATGGGCAAAGTGGTACAGGTAAAGAAGTATTGGCTCAAGCAATCCATAAAGCAAGCCCTCGTGCTCGTAAGCCATTTATTGCGATTAACTGTGGCGCATTACCTGAGCAATTATTAGAGTCTGAACTTTTTGGCCATGCTAAAGGTGCATTTACAGGCGCGGTGAGTAATCGTGAGGGGTTATTTTTCGCTGCTAGTGGTGGGACCTTATTTTTGGATGAAATTGGTGATATGCCAATGCCATTGCAAGTCAAATTATTGCGAGTGTTGCAAGAGCGCAAAGTACGCCCCTTAGGAAGTAACCGTGATTTAGATATTGATGTACGAATTTTATCTGCCACTCATCGTGACTTACCGAAAGCGATGGAAAAAAATGAGTTTAGAGAAGACCTTTATTACCGCTTGAATGTAGTTAATCTACGTATTCCTGCATTGAATGAACGCTCTGAAGATATCCCATTATTAGCTAATCATTTATTACGTGAGTCAGCATCTCGCCATAAACCGTTTGTACGCAGTTTTTCCAGTGATGCGATGAAATGCCTTATTACCGCGAGTTGGCCAGGAAATGTGCGTCAGCTAGTCAACGTCATTGAACAATGTGTTGCACTCACCACGTCTCCTGTTATTAGTGAAGCGCTTGTCAGTCAGGCTCTGCAAGGGGAAAATACGGCCCTCCCGACTTTTGTTGAAGCGCGTAATCAGTTTGAACTAAATTACTTGCGTAAGTTATTACAAATGACGAAGGGGAATGTGACTCAAGCTGCTAGAATGGCAGGGAGAAATCGTACAGAATTTTATAAATTACTTGGTCGTCATGATTTAGAAGCCAATGATTTTAAAGAATAAATGAAAATTATTGACCGCATGAATTTTATCGAACAAATTATGTGCAATAGAGCAATCCATATTCATGCTTCGGGAGAAAAAACACCTTATGAGCCGTAAGCTTAACATTTCGCTAGCACAACTTAACTGGCTAGTCGGTGATATTGAAGGCAATTGTGAACGCATGCTGCAAGTTGTAAAAGAACAAGCAGGTCACACTGATATCGTTATGTTTTCAGAGTTATCACTGACTGGGTATCCTCCGGAGGATTTGATTTTCCGTGGTGATTTTGAAGACCGTTGCCTCGTACAACTTGAACGCCTACAAAAAGCCAGTTCTGCTACAGCAATTATCGTCGGTCACCCATGGTATGAAAACGATGAAATCTATAATGCGTTATCATTTTTTTACCAAGGCAAATTACACGCACGTTATTTTAAACAAGAACTGCCAAATTATGGTGTATTTGATGAGCCTCGTTATTTCACGGCTGATGAAAAAACCTGCGTAGTAGAATTTAAAGGTTATCGCATTGGGTTATTGATTTGTGAAGATATTTGGTATGACGAGCCAGTGGATGCCGTTAAAGGCGCCGGTGCTGAGTTATTACTCACGATAAATGCTTCACCTTATGATATTCACAAAGAACATATTCGTAGTGACTTGCTGGTCGATCATTGCCAACGTACTAATATGCCTATCGTCTATCTCAATCAAGTCGGTGGTCAAGATGAACTAGTATTCGATGGCGGTTCTAAGGTATTGGCGAATAAAGGTAAACAAGTATACCAGTTGGCTGAGTTTGAAGAACAAGTAGCGACAGTCCATTTTGAAGATTTGGTATTGGTGACTGATGGTGGGGCTCAAGAAGAAACGAACTCAGTGGCTCAAGTTTACCAAGCGTTGGTATTGGCAACACGTGATTACATCACTAAAAATGGCTTCAACGGTGCTATTTTAGGGTTGTCTGGGGGGATAGACTCAGGGCTGACTGTTGCTATTGCCGTAGATGCAATAGGTAAAGAGCATGTACAGGCAGTGATGATGCCTTTCCGCTATACTTCTGAAATGAGCATCCATGATGCCAAAGAACAAGCTGAGCTGCTCGGAGTTGAATTTGATATTGTTTCTATTGAGCCAATGTTTGATGCATTCATGGCACAATTAGCACCTATGTTTGAAGGTACAGCAGCTGATACAACAGAAGAAAACCTACAAGCACGTTGCCGAGCTGTTATTCTAATGGCAATGTCTAATAAACGCCGTCGTTTAGTGTTGACCACAAGTAACAAAAGTGAATCGGCCGTGGGCTATTCAACATTATATGGCGATATGGCTGGGGGATTTGATGTATTAAAAGATGTGCCTAAAACCCTCGTCTTTGAGTTAGCTAAATATCGTAATACAATATCGCCAGCTATCCCTCAACGTGTCATTGATAGGCCTCCTTCTGCGGAACTTGCTCCAGGCCAGTTAGACCAAGACAGCCTACCGCCTTATGACGTTTTGGATGCGATACTTGAAGGTTATGTCGAAAAAGATCTCTCCGTTAATGATTTAATTAAGTTAGGTTTTGATAAAGACATGGTGCGTAAAGTTGTACGCCTTGTTGATATTAACGAATATAAACGCCGTCAAGCTCCTATTGGGCCGCGTATTACCATGCGTAATTTTGGGAAAGATCGCCGTTATCCGATCACCTCAGGTTTTGGCCGTAAAAACTGGTCATAACAGGGACTATTTATGAAAAAAATTGATGCAATTATAAAGCCATTTAAACTTGATGATGTTCGTGAAGCTCTGGCTGAAGTAGGAATAACTGGGATGACTGTTACTGAAGTGAAAGGCTTTGGTCGCCAAAAAGGGCATACCGAGCTGTATCGCGGTGCAGAATATATGGTCGATTTCCTCCCTAAAGTAAAAATTGAAATTGTAGTTCCGGACGATATAGTCGAAAACTGCGTCGAAACCATTATGCAAACCGCGCAAACCGGTAAAATTGGTGATGGTAAAATCTTTGTTTATGACGTTGCCCGGGTGATCCGCATCCGTACGGGTGAACAGGACGAAGAAGCGATTTAAACATAGAAGGAAAAAGCGGTAACGGAAAATACACAGGAATGGGATTAAAACAGTGTATTTGTTAGATGAACCCGTTACCGCTAAATTGCGAGAAAACTAAGCCGCTTGAGCTTTAAAACGTGATTAAAGCAATTTTAATGCGTTAATGCATCTCAAGAAATGCTCTTCTCACGAGAAGAGCATTTTTTTATCAATTAGTTGAGTGGCAGAACCTTATGTGGGCCAAAACATTCATAGTGAATAGCATTGGCATCAACCCCCATTGAAACCAACTGTTTACCAACATGTTGCATAAAACCGACTGGGCCGCAGAAGTAAAACTGCATGTTTGGTTGCTCAATCCATTCACGAACTTGCTCTAAGTCCATTAAACCTTGGAATTGATAATCAAAGCCAGCCCGATCAGTTGTACGAGGTTGATTAAACCAAATGGTAGATTGCCCCGCTTTTTGTTTTGCCATCAGTTGTTGTATTTCATGGCTAAAAGCATGAACAGCCCCATTTTCAGCCGCATGTAACCAATTGACTTGTGCATCGTGCCCTTGTTCTGTGAGGTGGTTAAGCATACTCAACATCGGGGTTAAGCCTACACCCGCAGAAATCAACGTGACAGGGGTTTGGTTATCAACATCGATAAAGAAATCACCACAAGGAGGGGCCAATAATACGCTATCACCTTCATTTAATTGCTGGTGTAAGAAATTAGAAACAGCGCCTTGGTCTTCGCGTTTTACGGCGATACGATAGCTATGACCATTAGGTGCAGTAGTTAATGAATATTGGCGAATTTCTTGGTTTTCAAAATCATCACTATTTACATAGATTGTAATATATTGCCCTGCGCGGTAATTTGCGACGGGTTTGCCATCGACAGGGACAAATTCAAAACTGGTGATGACATCACTTTGTGGCTGTTTTTGTTTTAGTTTAAATTCCCGTAGGCCTTCCCATCCCCCCGTTTTATCTGAGTTTTCTTGGTAAATTGCGGCTTCACGACCAATGAAAATATCCGCTAATACACCATAAGCTCTTCCCCATGCATCAAGCACTTCTTGACCTGGGTTAAGTAATTCATCGATAGCTGCCAGTAAGTTTTCCCCAACAATTGGGTAGTGCTCCGGTTTGATATTTAAACTCACGTGTTTTTGTGCGATTTTTTCCACGGCAGAAACCAGTGCTTCAGGTGTTTCAATATGGACGGCATAAGCGCAAATAGCATTGAATAGGGCTTCGCGTTGGTCACCATTCATTTGGTGAGTCATATTGAAAATATCTTTTAGTTCAGGATGTTGTTTAAACATTCTGTCATAAAAATGGGCGGTAAGTTTGGGGCCTGTCTCAGCAATGGCAGGGATAGTTGATTTAACAATGGCAATGGTTTGGCTATCTAACATACAGGTGCTCCTGAATTATTTTCATGTTCCCTTAGTGTTCATCGCGATGATGTATTTTTCAGCTACTTGAAAATATATTGCATATTTTCATTTAGATAGCGTTATTTCACCGTAATAAACGTACTTTTATTTGAGAGACACAAAGTTTATTTATAAACATGTATTTTAAATACAACTTATAATATTTAAGGTAACAAGTAAATACTCAAACGTGGAAAATATGACTGAAATAAACACATAATGAGAAGGGGCTTGCAAATTCAGCGATCTCTGCGTCAAAAAATAAAATTTGGGCTATTTTATAGTGAAGCCTTAAGAAGCAAATGAAGTGAAAAAAATTAATGCAATCGTTTGCGTATATTTTTTCTTTAGGGCTATCTCAACAGAGAAAAAGAGTTTACACTGTGTGTTATTGCGATGAATCGATTTTCAACCTATTGAATTGCTGAGGCAGGAGAAGCGAATGTTAAAGCGTGAAATGAATATTGCAGACTATGATCCAAAACTATGGGAAGCAATGGAGCAAGAAGTACAACGTCAAGAAGAACACATTGAATTAATTGCTTCTGAAAACTATACCAGTCCACGAGTCATGCAGGCTCAAGGTTCTCAGCTAACCAATAAATATGCAGAAGGCTACCCAGGTAAACGCTATTACGGCGGTTGTGAGTACGTTGACGTCGTTGAGCAATTAGCGATTGACCGTGCAAAAGAATTATTTGGTGCTGATTACGCAAACGTACAGCCGCATTCTGGTTCACAAGCAAACGCTGCTGTTTACATGGCTTTATTACAACCGGGCGATACAGTGTTAGGTATGAACCTTGCACACGGTGGGCATTTGACGCATGGTTCGCCAGTTAATTTCTCGGGTAAGTTATATAATATCGTTCCTTATGGTATTGATGAGAGCGGTAAAATTGACTACGACGATATCAAAGCGCAAGCAGTAAAACATCAACCTAAAATGATTATCGGCGGTTTCTCTGCATATTCAGGTGTGGTTGATTGGGCTAAAATGCGTGAAATTGCAGATAGCATTGGTGCTTATCTGTTTGTTGATATGGCTCACGTTGCAGGTCTTATTGCAGCTGGTGTTTATCCAAACCCAGTTCCTCACGCTCATGTTGTCACAACAACGACCCATAAAACTTTAGCAGGCCCTCGCGGTGGTTTGATCCTTGCTAAAGGTGGCGACGAAGAGATGTACAAAAAAATCAACTCTGCGGTATTCCCAGGTTCTCAAGGTGGCCCTTTAATGCATGTGATTGCAGGTAAAGCGGTTGCGTTGAAAGAAGCTATGGAGCCAGAGTTCAAAGTTTACCAGCAGCAAGTGGCGAAAAATGCGAAAGCCATGGTCGACGTTTTCCAAAAACGTGGCTATAAAGTTGTGTCTGGTGGAACTGAAAACCACTTATTCTTAGTTGATTTAGTTGATAAAGGTATTACTGGTAAAGATGCTGATGCAGCTCTTGGCCGCGCTAATATCACTGTTAACAAAAACAGCGTACCAAACGACCCGAAAAGCCCATTCGTAACGTCTGGTGTACGTATTGGTTCTCCAGCAATTACACGTCGTGGTTTTAAAGAAGCGGAAGCAGGTGAGCTAGCTGGCTGGATGTGTGATATTCTAGACAACCTCAATGACGAAGCGACCATTGAAAGCGTGAAACAAAAAGTATTAACAATCTGCAAAAAATACCCAGTTTACGCATAATATAAACAATATTTAATTACCTAAACCCGCTTCTACATGTTTGTATGAGCGGGTTTTTTGCATTGAAAAAAGGGAGGGGTGATGGTCATTCCATCAACACGTTGGTTAGCTATTGACTATTTTACCTATTTTTTTGCGTATAGTATTTTTTTACCATTTTGGTCTGTGTGGCTACAGGGCGAGGGTATTGATGCAGAAATGATAGGGGTTTTACTCGGTGTCGGGCTAACAGCTCGCTTCCTAGGTGCAATGTTTATTACTCCTTCCGTTAAAGAGCCCTCAAAACTCATCATGGCACTACGACTGCTAGCAGGTCTCTCATTAATTTTCTCTGTTGGTTTTGCTTTTGGTTCCCATTGGGCATGGTTATTATTTGTGATGATAGGGTTTAACTTGTTCTTTGCACCAATGGTTCCATTAGGGGATTCGTTGGCTGGCACTTGGCAAAAACAATTTTCATTCGATTATGGCAAAATCCGTGTTTGGGGCTCTATCGCATTTATTATCGGCTCATCTTTAATGGGCTATTTGGCGGGAGTCTGGGGTCATCAGTCCATTATGGTTGCTTTGATTATAAGTTGCTTAGCATTATTGCTAGGGTCAATGTTAAAACCCGCTATCATGCCGATTGGAGCTGCCAAAGTAGAGGGCGATGATAAGCTTTCCTTTAAGCAATTAATTGCAGATAAGAACATCGTGAAGTTTTTAGTTTGCGTAACGCTGCTGCAAGGTGCACATGCAGCTTATTATGGGTTTGCGTCCCTATTTTGGAAAGAAGCGGGCTATTCAGATTTAGTAATAGGTAATTTGTGGTCACTGGGTGTTGTCGCAGAAGTGATAGTTTTTATGTTGAGCCACCGTTTATTTAGGCGTTGGAGTGCTCGTAATCTATTACTCTTATCTGCATTTTGTGGGGTGATTCGCTGGGGCTTAATGGGGGCATTTACCAGTTTACCAGTATTAATCATTATACAAATACTGCACAGTGGTACCTTTACGGTTTGCCATTTAGCCGCGATGCGTTTTATTAGTGCGCGTAAAGAAAATGAAATCATTCCGTTACAAGGGGTGTATTCTGCGCTAGCCACCGGTGGTGGGTTAGCTGTGCTTACCATTATTGTTGGTTATATTTATGAGCGCGTTCCAGCCCATCATGGTGTGGTTTTCTATTTAATGGCTCTTCTTGCTATTCCTGCCATATTTATTCGACCCAAAATTGTTGCTCAGCCGTAATGGTGAATTGTTACGAGGGAGTCTGTTGTCAAGTAGTGAAGTGAATATGCGTATTCTTGCTGCATTTCATTTATATTAATTTAAATAAAAACACTTAGTTAAAATGGGCAAGTAGCTTTCTGAGCTACTTGCCATCTAAAGTTAGTATTATTTTTATAAGCTTGGTAAGAATGTTGTAAATACAGGCATAAATGTCACTAGTAATAAAACAACAATTAATGCGAAGAATAACGGTAATACTTCACGAATAAAGTCAGCAATACGCACACCTGTGATAGACGTCGCGACAAACATCACTGTTCCCATTGGTGGCGTTAAACAACCAATAGCCAAATTCAATATCATCACAATACCAAAGTGGATTGGGTCGATACCGAGTAATTTCACCGTTGGCATTAATAGAGGAACGAGCACAATAATCGCGGCATTACCTTCAATGAACATGCCTAGAATTAACAGAACCGCATTGACTATCATTAAAAATACATAAGGATTGTCAGAAAAATTGGTCATCATTCGCGCGACATCTTGTGCCACTTGCTCATTCGTCAATACCCATGCTAATGCGGAACATGTCATGATGATTAGCATAATACTCGCGGTTGAACGAGCTGTTTCGAGAAACGAAGCGGCGATATCTTTTAACTTCATTTCGCGATAAAAGAAGGTACCAATAACGATGACATAAAGTACAGCAATTGCACCAGCTTCTGTTGGGGTAAAAATACCAAACCTAATTCCACCAATGATCACAAGAACCAACAAGAAAGCTGACATTGCGCCTTTACCGGTTTGGTATACCTCTGACCAAGTCGGTCCTTTTTCTCTTGCTGGTTTATAGCCACGTCTCTTGGCAATCAAATAAATAGTAACCATTAAGGCAAGGCAGCACATAAGGCCAGGAATAATTGCAGCCATAAACATTTTGCCAATGGAAACGTCAGCAACAAACCCATAAATAATAAGGGCTATCCCAGGGGGAATAATTGGGGTTATGAGTGAACCAGCGGCTGTCACAGCAGCAGAAAAACTCCTTCCATAGCCTAATTTCGTCATTTCAGGCACTAGCATTTTAGACAGCATTGCACAGTCTGCAAGGTTAGATGCTGATAGCCCACCCATCATGGTGCTTAACAATACGTTTGATTGAGCAAGACCTCCAGGGTAGTGGCCGGATAAAGTGCCAGTGAATTTTAGCATTCGACTGGTTATTCCAGTGTAATTTAATAAATTTCCTAATAAAATAAAAAAAGGAATAGCTAGTAAGGTTACGTTTTCCCCTGCACCAATAATTCTCTGTACGGCGATTAATGGAGAAATATCACCAACAGAAAAGAAATAAGTGAGTAAAGCGATTAATACACTTAAGAATATAGGGACGTTAATTAAAAAACAGAAAATTAATACAATACAGGCGATAACTACTGACATGGTTTATCCCCTTTAATTAATTTGCTCATATCTTCCAACAAATGTTGAATTGAAAATAACACCATGATGGATGCACCAATAGGAACAGAGAGGTCGATGTAATAATAAGAAACACCAATAATTGGGGTTATCTTATCTTCTGCAATAATAGACAGTTCGTATCCAAGGTAACCGAAAATTGATAAAGCAATGATAGCCATAATATGGGTGAATACTGCGATAACTAACTGTATTTTTTCAGGAAATAAAGAGGTGATGGCATCAATACTGACATGCATTCTTTTACCTGCGGCCGAAGCGGCACCGATCATGACAAGCCAGATGTAGCAAATAATTAAAACTTCTTCACTCCACATTAAAGGGTCATTAAGAAGCCAACGCATGAACACAGCAAGAATAGTGATCATCACAATCGCTGCGACGGCGAGTGATGATACAATATCACTTAATTTCCCCAGAAATTTAAACATAGAAGATCCTTGCAAGAATAATAGCTAACCTTATTATTGTGAAAAGACTGGCGGAATATACCGCCAATCATGATGGTTAATTATTAATAATATCTTGTGTTTGCTGGTATAAATTTGCAGACCACTCTGGGAATTCATTATAGAATGGCTTAGATTTTTCTTTGAAAAGCTCACGGTCAACTTCAACGACGGTAACCCCTTCATTCTTCATTTTTTCAATAATTTCTTTTTCTTCTTTTAGAACTAATTCAGTTAAATATTGGCCTGCTTCATTTCCTGATTCAACCAAAGCTTGTTGAATATTTTCAGGTAATTTACTGTAGGTTTTGCTTCCCATGACTAAGTTAGTGACGTTTTCTACATGGCCCGTTAGGATAAGAAATTTCGCTGCTTCATGGTGTTTTTGGCCATATAAAACAGGAATTGGGTTTTCTGCACCGTCAATAATTTTAAGGTTAAGTGCGGTATAAACTTCAGCTAAAGGTAATGGTGTTGGAGTTGCTCCCATCGCTTCTAAGCCTTTAATTTGGATCTTATTATTTGGTACACGGATTTTTAAACCTTTTAAGTCATCCGGCGTTTTTATCATTTTATTCGCGAGAATATGACGTGACCCATATAACCAATCTTTAGATACAACATGCAGGCCTTTTTTATCCAACTGCTGTTCTAAATTGCCATACCAAGGTGAAGCATTTAATTTAAAAATATCCTGATAGGAAAGGCCTAAATAAGGACCAAACATAATGCCGTAGTCAGGGACATAGTCAGAGAAGAAAGCGCCATCAGCGAGAGTAATTAATGGGCTACCTAATTTCATTTGTTCTATGACATCTTTCTTAGAACCTAATTGTGAACTTGGGTAAGGGATTAATTCACCTTCACCATTTGTTTTTTCATTGAATTTTTTTGCCCATTCATGGATTGCTAAGTCAAAAGGTTCGCCTGGATTATTTTCGTAGGCAACTTTTAATTTATATTTAGCATCAGCAAAAGCTGAACCAGCCATACTGCCCATTAAAATCATAGTGCTGAGTGTTAAGCTAAGAATTTTCTTCCCGTTCAATGTGCTCAGTTTCATAAAAGTATCTCCTGTAGGGGGATTTATTGTTTTAAATAGTTTTTTTATATCTTTCACGTAAAGTGGATTCAGTGCCATTATGCAGAATAGCATTTATTTTTTGGCAAACATCTTCCTGTAATTGTGGAATTTCATTGAGATTTAAGCCCCATAAATCAGACATTGCTAAGACATTTTGGGTTAACTGCCTTGTATCCGAATCATAGAGGCTATCCCATTCTTTAAAACGTTTGAGCAAATAATCATCATCATTCAATGGTATTGATAATTGATTAAACTGCCCGCGATAAAAAACAATCAATGCCGCGAGTGAAAATGCAATGCAATAAGGGATTTGATTGTATTGGTTAGAATAAGAGATTAATTGAGGTAATAGCCGAGTTTTAAACTTGGTTAATGAATTAAGAGCGATAGAGAGTAATTCATGCTCTATAAATGGGTTGTTAAAACGGTCGATAACTGCGGATGCGAAAGCATTTAACTCCGTAGGGTCTTGAGATAACACAGGGATCACTTCGTTACCGATTAAATCCTTAGTGAAGGATAATAAAATGGGGTTAGATGTGGCCTCACGTACAGTTTTAATTCCTGCTAAATAAGCGACAGGTACCATTGAGGTATGTGCGCCATTCAAGATAGCGACTTTACGCTCTTTGTAAGGTTTAATGTCATCGACAATCTTTATGTTTAATGGCAATTCATTTAATTTCAGTTTTTTCTCTAATTCTTTTGGTCCTTGAATAACAAATAGATAAAAATATTCAGCGGTAACTAAAAACTTATCTTTATAACCTAACTCTTTTTCTAATTTACCGATTTCATTTTTAGGATAACCTGTCACTATTCTATCAACTAACGTAGAGCAAAAGGTATTGTGGTTATTCAGCCACATGATGAAATCATTAGGTAGATTCCAGTCCTCTGCGTGTTTATTGATAAATTCTTTTAATTTTTCACCATTATAATCGATTAATTCACAAGGGATGATTATCAATCCTTTGCTTTTATCACCATTGAAATGCTGATAACGGTGGAAAAGAAATTGAGTCAATTTTGCAGGAAAACTACTTGCAGGCCTATCGTCCAAGCAAACATCTTGTTTATAAACAATACCCGCTTCGGTCGTATTGGAAAAAACCCACTGTAAGTCTGGGTTTTCCGCACAACTTAAAAATTTATCATATTCAGAATAAATAAGAATTTCGCGATTAACGGAATTGATGATCCTGACATTTGAAACACTTTGTTGTTGTTCGTTGATTCCCCTGGTGATGGCGGTATATAAACCATCTTGCTCATTGATTGACGGGTGTGTTGAATCAATCGGCCTGACAATTGTTATGCCGCTATTAAAGTCTGTTTTTTCATTCAGTTGATCAACCATCCAGTCAATAAATGCCCGTAAAAAGTTACCTTCCCCAAACTGAAGAATTTTTTCTGGGTACTGCTTATTAGCCATTGATTGCCGATTCAGGTAATTATCCATGACTATTCCTCGAGTTATTATGTGTATTATTCATCTGGTGTGGGTTCAGACTAGAAGTATTTTTTTTTACGGACTATTAATTGCATCAATTTTGTGGGGTCAATGGCTTTTTGGTGTTTTTAATGTGTTTTTTATCAATTAAAAACATGGTTTTTATCTTTGTTAAAATGGTGATTATTATTATTTTTTATATAATTATATGATAATTAAGAAATATATTATTTTTTTGGGTAAGTGAGGATGATTGGTTTTTTATGATTCTATTGTTTTTTTAGTGAAAAATTCAGGTTAAACGTGGAGGAGGGAATAATAATAGTAAGTCATAGGGCGCTCAATTAGTTTTTAATCAAGCGCTTGGATTGAATAGGGTTATTCATATGTCTGTTGTATCGAATTGATCATAGTCCGTTTAGCAGTATCTAAATGGTGACGAAGTTCATTCATCGCGACAATATCATTACGGCTAATTAAAGCACTTAAAATAGTCATGTGTTCTTCGATAGCAAGGACGTTTCTTTCTTTTAAGTCTGACTCATCCCACTGGTATTGGAAGTGGAATATAACAGTAATAATTTCAAGTGATTGGTTAAAAAAGGGATTGTTGGCTCCCGATAAAATAAGGCTATGTAATTCATAGTCTAACTGGGAAAAATCACGATAATTAATCGTGACTGTTTCGCGCAATGCCCTATGTTTAAGTAATAATTCTTTGGCTAAAATCCAACGGTGGTCATCCGCGGGTAAATTTAAAAAATGCGTAAGTGCATTTGTTTCAAGCAACTCCCTAAATTCAAAGAGTTTCTCTGCATATTCGCGAGAAAATTTCATCATGTGCCAGTTGCCTCTATGGGTATTTTTAATTAACCCATATCGAGAAAATTCAACCAAAAATTCCCTAACCACACTGGAGTTAACATGGCTTTTCTTGGCGAGTTGTAACTCTGTAAAAGTATCCCCAGGCATCAGTTCTTTGCGTTTAATCATTTGGTAAAACGCTTTTTCGAATAACACAATTTGCTGATCTGGCAGGCTTGATTCAACTGGGAAGAAATCAGTTTTGTTTGGGTATCGAATAACGTGATATTCATTACCTTGTTTTTCAACAATTTTTTTCTCTAGTAAATATTCAATCGTGTGCCTGACAGTTGTACGACTGATATTAAACATTTCCGCTAAGGAAGATTGAGAAGGAAAAGGCGAAGTTAACAAATTTTTATGAATAGCATCTAAAAATTCATTAATAGAAGCGTAGCGCAAATTTTTACTTCTCACCATTTTGAGGTCCCTCTAATTGATTTTTATTCTTAAAAAACCGATTTAAAACCGATTTTAAAACATTTAATCACAAAACCTGCTTGTTTAATATCTAGATTATGTTTTTTAAATTAAAAAAGACAGATAAATTGATGGAGGATGATATGAAGCAATTGATTTGTCAGGAACCTAAAAAGCTAGTCTATCAGCAAGTTGAAGAGCCAGTGGTCAAAGCCGGTCAGGTAAAAATTAAAATCCATGCTATTGGAATTTGTGGCACAGATATTCATGCATGGGGAGGAAATCAACCTTTTTTCCAATATCCTCGCGTATTAGGGCATGAGATTTCGGGGACCATTTGTGAAGTCGCTTCTGATGTAACTCAGTGGAAAGTAGGGCAACGTGTTGCGGTAATGCCTTATGTTGCTTGCTACGAATGTGGAGCTTGTAAAAGTGGTAAAACGAATTGCTGCGAAAAAATCTCAGTTATAGGTGTACATGAAGATGGGGGGTTTTGTGAGTATTTAAATGTCCCAGAGAATAATGTATTGGCAATCGCCGATACTGTTAGTGATATTGATGGGGCGTTAATTGAGCCATTTTCTATTAGTGCTCACGCGGTAAGGCGTGCGCAAGTGAAATCTCAAGATACGGTTTTGGTCGTGGGCGCAGGGCCAATTGGTTTAGGTGTTGCTGCTATTGCTAAAGCAGATGGTGCTAACGTGTTAGTTGCAGATACCAGTGCAGCAAGGCGCCAGCACGTAGAAAAGGTGCTGGGAGTCACAACCTGTGACCCAGCGGATGAAATGTATTTATCTGTCATTGAAGAAAATTTCCAAGGGCAGTTAGCGGAAAAAGTCATTGATGCGACGGGGAACCCGCATGCGATGAATAGCGCCGTTAATTTAATTCGCCACGGTGGGATAGTGGTATTTGTTGGCTTGTTTAAAGGCAATTTATCTTTTTCAGATCCCGATTTTCATAAGAAAGAAACCACAATGATGGGAAGCCGTAATGCAACGCTTGAAGATTTCAATAAAGTAGCGAAGTTGATGTCGGAAGGTAAGCTAACAAGTGAGATGATGTTAACTCATCAATTTGATTTTAATACCATTGGTGAGCGCTATGAGAAAGATGTTATTAATAATCGTGAGTTAATTAAAGGGGTTATTTTATTTTAAGTCACATTCGTTAAATTACATGCAAAAAAATGCCCACTTAAGACAGCTTGAACTGTAACTTGTTGTGGGCTTTTTTCGAACGGGGGGTAATTAGCGTTTAAGGGCTTCTGATAATTCGTCTTTCATAACGGATAATATATCTTTAACCACTCGTGGGCTACCAGCAACCAAGTTACCTGAAGCTAAATAGTTATGGCCACCGACAAAATCAGTCACAATACCGCCTGCTTCACGCATGATCAGCTTGCCACCTAAGAAATCCCAAGGTTTTAAACCAATTTCGAAGAATGCATCAACACGGCCTGATGCGACATAGCATAAATCTAACGCTGCGGAGCCTGTGCGGCGAAAATCAGCACATTTATCAAACATAGCCGTCATAATTTTCATATAGGCAGGAGCATGTTGCTTTTGTTTGAAAGGGAAGCCAGTTGCGACAATAGCTCCGTCAAGGCCACGTTTTTCATCGATACGAATGCGGTAACCATTAAGTTGCGCGCCTTGACCACGAACTGCGCTGAACAGTTCATTACGCATTGGGTCATAAACAACGGCAACCTCAGTACGGCCTTTAACGCGCACAGCGATAGAAACAGAAAAATGGGGAAGGCGTTTTGTGAAGTTAGTCGTGCCATCCAGTGGATCGATTACCCATTGAATATCGTTATCTTTACCTAATAACTCACCGCTTTCTTCAGTGATAATAGTATGATCAGGATATGACTTACGGATGATTTCAATAATCAACTGCTCAGATTCTTGATCAACGTTAGTGACAAAATCGTTAGCGCCTTTTTGAGTCACTTTGATATTACTAGGCATTTCATAGTTTTTAGCTATGTGATTACCGGCCTTACGTGCGGCACGTATGGCGATGTTAAGCATCGGATGCATGGGCTTTTTCCACTGGAATGTTAAAGAACGAAAAACAAGAGAGCCGAATTATATAGATGTTCGTCACAATAAGCAATTTTGTGTTAAACTGTGCCGATAATTTTTTCATTAAACGTATAAACCATGTTAGATAATATCCGTATTGTTCTTGTTGAGACCTCACACACTGGTAATATGGGCTCGACTGCCCGTGCAATGAAAACCATGGGGCTTTCAAATCTTTATCTTGTTAATCCTCTTGTTGAGCCTGATTCACACTCAATCGCACTTTCCGCAGGGGCAAGTGATGTTATCGGTAATGCCACGATCGTCAAAACGCTCGATGAAGCCTTAGAAGGGTGTAAATTAGTCATTGGTACTAGTGCTCGCTCTCGTACATTGTCGTGGCCCATGGTTGAGCCTCGTGAGTGTGGTGTAAAATCAGTAAACCAATCAAAAGAGTCGCCAGTGGCGATTGTTTTTGGTCGTGAACGTGTTGGCTTGACTAACGAAGAGTTACAAAAATGCCAATATCACTTATATATTCCCACCAATCCTGAATATGGGTCATTAAATTTAGCGATGGCTGTTCAGTTGGTGAGTTATGAAATTCGTATGGCTTATCTGGCTATGGATGAAAAAAATGCGGTAATATCGCCGGATGATGAGGTAGAATACCCGCCATCAGAAGATGTTGAGCGTTTTTATGTCCATCTTGAGAGTGTTCTACATGAGTCAGGTTTTATTCGTAAGGCACATCCAGGCTTAATTATGAATAAATTACGTCGCTTGTTCACCCGTGCGCACATTGAAACTCAAGAGTTACATATCTTAAGGGGTATCCTAACGTCGATGGAAAAATGGGCGAAAAAGTGAGGCTAAACTCGTGGTAAAAGTAGGTGAATAATACTTGAGTAAAATAGTCAGGTAAATAGTTGACTAAATTAGTCAGGAATGTCACAATCTTGCTATAATTTACCACGGAGTAATATGTTATGAGACTCACTTCCAAAGGGCGTTACGCGGTAACAGCGATGTTAGATGTCGCGTTACATTCTCAGTCAGGTCCAGTACCTTTAGCTGATATCTCTGAACGTCAGGGAATTTCCCTCTCTTATCTTGAGCAACTTTTCTCTCGTTTACGCAAAAACGAGCTAGTTTCCAGCGTCCGCGGTCCGGGTGGTGGTTATTTGCTTGGCAGAGACGCAGACCAAATTTTTGTTGCTGAAGTCATTGCTGCGGTTGATGAATCTGTTGACGCGACTCGTTGTCAAGGTAATAAAGAAGGTTGCCAAAATGGTGACCGCTGCTTAACCCACGCATTGTGGCGTGACTTAAGCGATAGAATCACAAGTTTCCTTAGCAGCATTAGTCTTGACGAATTGGTTAAAAACCAAGAAGTCATGGTTGTTGCTGATAGACAAGATAATGAACAGCGTAAAACCATGCCAAATGGAATAACACCTGAATCTATTATCAATGTACGTGCTTAAAAAATATATTAAAAATTGCAGTCGGTACATTTTGGTGAGGTTTTAGACGAAGAGCTAGCACCCGCTATTTGTACCTTTAAAAATTAAAGGCAAGCTATATTGACCTTTGGAGTATGTGAGCAATGAAATTACCAATTTATCTTGACTATTCAGCAACAACACCCGTCGATCCACGTGTTGCTGAAAAAATGATGCAATGTTTAACAATGGATGGGAACTTCGGTAATCCAGCATCCCGTTCTCACCGTTTTGGCTGGCAAGCCGAGGAAGCGGTTGATATTGCTCGTAACCAAATAGCTGAATTAGTGGGTGCTGACCCACGTGAAATCGTCTTTACATCAGGTGCAACAGAGTCTGATAACTTAGCGATTAAAGGCGCTGCCAATTTCTATAAAAAGAAAGGTAATCACATTATTACGTGTAAAACGGAACACAAAGCCGTTTTAGACACTTGCCGTCAATTAGAACGCGAAGGTTTTGAAGTGACTTATTTGTCACCACAAAGCAACGGTTTAATTGCCATGCAAGATCTCAAAGATGCTATCCGTGAAGACACAATTTTAATTTCAATTATGCATGTTAATAATGAAATTGGTGTTATTCAGGATATCGAAGCAATCGGTGAATTATGCCGTAGCAAAGGGATTATCTTCCACGTTGATGCGACTCAAAGTGTAGGTAAATTACCTATCGACTTGAACGCATTAAAAGTCGATTTAATGTCATTCTCTGCTCACAAACTGTATGGCCCAATGGGCATCGGTGCACTATACGTTCGTCGTAAACCGCGTGTGCGTCTTGAGGCACAACAACACGGTGGCGGTCATGAGCGTGGTATGCGTTCTGGTACATTAGCGGTTCACCAAATTGTCGGTATGGGCGAAGCGTATCGTATTGCAAAAGAAGAGATGGCATCTGAGTCCGAGCGTTTACGCGGGTTACGCTTACGTTTATGGAATGGCATTAAAGATATCGAAGAAGTTTACCTCAACGGTGATTTAGAACACGGTGCGCCGCACATTCTGAACGTCAGCTTCAACTATGTTGAAGGTGAATCACTGATGATGTCCTTGAAAGATTTGGCTGTTTCTTCAGGTTCTGCATGTACATCTGCAAGCCTAGAACCTTCTTATGTACTACGTGCTTTAGGGATGAATGATGAGCTAGCACACAGCTCAATCCGTTTCTCTTTAGGTCGTTTCACGACAGAAGAAGAAATTGACTATGCAATCAAAATGATTCATGGCGCAATTGGCCACTTACGCGAGCTGTCTCCTTTATGGGAAATGTTTAAAGACGGCGTAGATCTTAACAGCATCGAATGGTCTCACCATTAATCAGACGGTTTCAGGAGTATAAAAAATGGCTTACAGTGAAAAAGTTATCGATCATTATGAAAATCCACGCAACGTTGGTTCGTTTGACAACAGCGACCCAAGCGTAGGCAGTGGTATGGTAGGTGCACCTGCCTGTGGTGATGTCATGAAATTACAGATTAAAGTAAATGATGACGGCATTATTGAAGATGCACGCTTTAAAACGTATGGTTGCGGTTCAGCTATTGCTTCAAGTTCATTGGTTACAGAGTGGATGAAAGGCAAAAGCTTGGATGAAGCTGAGTCAATCAAAAATACAGCAATCGCAGAAGAGTTAGAATTACCGCCAGTGAAAATTCACTGCTCAATTCTAGCTGAAGATGCCATTAAAGCTGCTATTGCTGATTACAAAAGCAAACGCCAAAGCAAATAGGTATAAATGTTAGTGTATAGGGCAACCAATATTAATAAATAACAAAAGTTATCGTCCTATATCTGACAGATTATCCGTAATCATTTGGGGTGAATATCGCTGAGGGAAGTTAACACTCATCAGCTCAATGATGACGGATATAAAATAATTTGAAGGCGGATGCGACTAATCGGTAGCATCTGCCTTATTTGTTTCTAAAGTGAGGTTTGCAATGTCTATTTCTCTTACAGAAAGTGCGGCGCAGCGAATTCAATCTTTCCTACAAAACCGAGGGAAAGGTGAAGGCTTGCGTTTAGGTGTAAGAACTTCTGGTTGTTCAGGAATGGCTTATGTCCTTGAGTTTGCTGATATAATCAATGAAGAAGACACGGTTTTTGAAGACAAAGGTGTTAAAGTTATCGTCGATGGTAAAAGCATTGTTTATCTTGATGGTACCGAGCTGGATTTTGTAAAAGAAGGCTTAAACGAAGGGTTTAAATTTAATAACCCTAACGTCAACAGTGAATGCGGATGCGGTGAAAGTTTTCACGTATAATTCCTTCATATAAGCATGATTTTCGACCGATGTTGCTAATACTGGCGGCATTGGTTACCGGTTCGAGAAACTGAGCACTTATGGATTATTTTACTCTTTTCGGGTTAACTCCCGTTTACGCTATTGATAGCGAACAGCTAACGCAGCGCTTTCAAGATTTACAGCGTCAATACCATCCTGACCGTTTTGCAACTTGTTCCGAACAGGAAAAGATGCAAGCACTTCAAAAGGCTGCAACGATTAATGCGGCTTATCAAGCCCTTCGTCACCCGCTTAAGCGCGCGGAATATATGCTTTCATTGCATGGTTTCGATATTAATAATGAACAACATACCATGCATGACACTGCATTTTTGATGGAGCAGCTTGAATTACGTGAAGAATTAGACAATATCGAAAATAATGCTGATGCACTTGAACTACTGAGCACGTTTATGAAAAACGTCAAGCAAATGCAACAAACAAGAAGTGTGTTGATGGTAACCGAACTGGATGCCATGCAGTGGGAAAAAGCCGCTGATACCGTACGTAAATTGCGTTTTCTCGATAAGCTACAGCAACAGGCTGAGCAACTCGAAGAACGGTTACTAGGCGAATTTTAAGAGAAAACGACTATGGCTTTATTACAAATCAGTGAACCGGGAATGACTGCTGCTCCACACCAACGTAAATTAGCAGCGGGGATTGACCTAGGAACCACTCACTCTTTAATTGCAACGGTACGAAGTGGTGAAGCCGCCGCATTACCTGACAACCAAGGGCGTTTTTTATTGCCTTCTATTGTGAATTATCAAGCAAATAGCAAACAAGTTGGTTGGGAAGCTAAACAACTAGCTGAGCAGGACCCGGTGAATACGGTTATTTCAGTAAAACGTATGATGGGGCGGTCATTAGCAGATATTCAAAAACGCTATCCTGATTTACCTTATCAATTGAGTGCCAGTGAAAATGGTTTACCATTTATTCAAACTGCTGCGGGCCAAGTTGACCCAATCCAAGTTTCTGCTGATATTTTAAAAACACTCGCTAAACGCGCACAAGAAACTCTCGGTGGTGAAATGGATGGCGTCGTGATCACCGTTCCTGCCTATTTCGATGATGCACAGCGTCAAGGTACCAAAGATGCCGCACGTTTTGCTGGTTTACATGTGCTACGTTTACTCAATGAGCCGACGGCTGCGGCGATTGCTTATGGGTTAGACTCTGGGCAAGAAGGGGTAATAGCGGTTTATGACCTCGGCGGTGGTACATTTGATGTGTCTATCTTGCGCTTAAGTCGTGGTGTGTTTGAAGTATTAGCGACTGGCGGTGATACAGCGCTCGGCGGTGATGATTTTGACCAACTTCTTGCCGAGTGGATTGCCAATCAAGCTGGCGTTTCACTGCAAGGTGATCATCATTTAAATCGTCAATTATTGAATATTGCGACCAAAACAAAAATTGCGTTGAGTGATGCAAATACTGCGACCATTGATGTCGCTAATTGGCATGGTGAAATTCACCGTGAGCAATTTAATGCATTGATTGAAAATCATGTTAAACGGACATTGTTAGCCTGCCGTCGAGCATTGAAAGATGCGGGAGTTGAGGCAGAAGAAGTGTTGAATGTGGTGATGGTCGGGGGCTCAACGCGTGTGCCATTAGTTCGCCAGAAAGTGGGTGATTTTTTTGGAAAAGAACCACTGACCTCAATCGACCCTGACAAGGTTGTGGCCATTGGCGCGGCTATCCAAGCCGATATTCTAGTTGGGAATAAGCCTGACAGTGATATGTTATTGCTAGATGTTATTCCCCTGTCCCTTGGTTTAGAAACCATGGGGGGGCTTGTAGAGAAAGTGATTCCGCGCAATACCACTATCCCAGTCGCTCGTGCCCAAGAATTTACTACATTTAAAGATGGCCAAACGGCAATGAGCGTGCACGTAGTACAAGGTGAGCGTGAAATGGTTGCCGATTGCCGTTCATTAGCGCGTTTTACCTTGCGTGATATCCCGGCAATGGCTGCGGGGGGCGCACATATTCGGGTAACTTTCCAAGTTGACGCGGATGGGTTATTAAGTGTCAGTGCGATGGAAAAATCCACGGGTGTAGAAGCTTCTATTCAAGTTAAGCCATCTTATGGGTTAACGGATAATGAAATTTCAAGCATGATTAAAGATTCAATGTCAAACGCGCAAGATGATCTTAATGCGCGCCGCTTAGCGGAGCAAAAAGTTGAAGCGGCAAGAGTGCTTGAAAGTTTAACGAGTGCATTAGCGCAAGATGCCAATTTACTGACGCCAACAGAAGAGTCGGAAATTGATAATGCAGTCAATGAGTTAATTAAAGCGGTCGAGGGGACTGACCCGGCCGTAATTGAAAATGCCATTAAACAACTGGATAAGCAATCGCAGGATTTTGCTGCGCGTCGTATGGATAGCTCTATACGCCAAGCGCTGTCAGGCCATTCTGTGGATGAGATATAATTATGCCTAAAATAGTTTTTTTACCTCATAGTGATTTATGCCCAGACGGTGCGGTTGTTGAAGCACAAGAAGGCGAGTCTATTTTAAATGTTGCATTACGCAGTGGTATCGAACTCGAACATGCCTGTGAGAAATCCTGTGCTTGTACGACTTGCCATTGCATTGTTCGTGAAGGTTTTGATTCATTGGAAGAAAGCAGTGAGTTAGAAGACGATATGCTAGATAAAGCATGGGGCTTAGAACCTGAGAGCCGACTGAGTTGTCAGGCGCTGGTGACTGATGAAGATTTAGTGGTCGAGATCCCAAAATATACGATCAACCACGCCCGTGAACACTAATGCTCGTCATATTTCGCGCTGTCGCGGTGTTGGCTTCTTTCAAGTATTCGGGTCACATACTTGTGTATGCTCCCCGAGATACTTTCAATTGCCGCCTAGCGACAACGCGAACTATTTAGAGCATTGAACTATTTGTTATATTTCGCGCTGTCACGGTATTGGCTTCTTTCAAGTATTCGGGTCACATACTTGTGTATGCTCCTCGAGATACTTTCAATTGCCGCCTAGCGACAACGCGAAATATTTAGAGCATTGAACTATTTGTTATATTTCGCACTGTCACGGTATTGGCTTTTTTCAAGTATTCGGGTCACATACTTGTGTATGCTCCCCGAGATACTTTCAATTGCCGCCTAGCGACAACGCGAACTATTTAGAGCATTGGACTATTTGTTAATATTTCATGCTGTCGCGGTATTGATGCTTTCAATCACAGGTAGCAGAGCGAGCGAATTATTTTGCACATTGAAGTGTAGATGAAAGCTTGATAATCAAATTAGTGAGGGAGTATGAGCTTAAAATGGTCAAATAGCCGTGAAATCGGTGAAGCATTATATGATGCATTTCCTGACGTTGATCCGAAAACCGTGCGCTTTACGGATATGCACCAGTGGATTTGCGACTTAGAAGAGTTTGATGATGGCCCGCAAAAATCGAATGAGAAAATTTTAGAAGCGATCTTGTTAGTTTGGCTGGATGAATTCGAATAAGTGGTTTTTTCATCTAAAAACCGAGTGGCTATTAAGAATAGTGCTCGGTTTTTTTATTTTGCATCAGCACTATAATGATATCCCTAGTATTATTTATCAGTTAAGGTAACAGCAAGTGCGGGCAATCTATTGGGCTTTTGCTGTCCGCAAAAATAGACAAAGTGAGAAAAACGATGACAAAACAAATTATGCCAGTAATGATTTCTTGTGAGCCAGCAGCACCATGTTGGGGTGAAGGCGCATTGTTAAGCTCTAGCGATAACGGCATGACAATCCACCTGAAACACGCTGGGAAATTATGTGCTGTGCAAAGTGCTGGCCGTAAATTAGATGGGCAAGGTATTCGCAATGTTGCCTTAACCGGTGAGGGCTGGGACTTAGAAAAAAGTTGGGCATTTTGGCAAGGTTTTCGTGCACCGAAAGGGGCTAGAACTATTGAATGGCCTGTGTTACCAGAAGAAGACCGTAAAGAATTAGAAAATCGTATTCGTACTGTTGATTGGGTACGTGACGTCATTAATGCTCCGGCTGAAGAATTAGGGCCAGAGCAATTAGCAAAACGCGCTATTGACCTACTTTGCACCGTGGGCGCTCAAGATATTAGCTATCGCATTATCAAAGGTGATGACTTATTAGCTCAAGGTTATACGGGTATTCATACTGTTGGCCGTGGCTCAAGTCGCCCACCAGTATTCTTAGCTTTAGATTACAACCCAGGTGCAAACCCTAACGCGCCAGTTTTTGCAGCTCTAGTTGGTAAGGGTATTACCTTCGATTCGGGGGGCTATAGTATCAAGCCATCTGCTTCGATGAACTCAATGAAAGCGGACATGGGCGGGGCTGCCACTTTAGCAGGTTCATTGGCTCTAGCGATTTCACGCGGTTTGCAAAAACGTGTGAAAATGTTCCTGTGTATTGCAGATAACATGGTGAGTGGCAACGCATTTAAGTTAGGCGATATTATCCGTTACCGTAATGGCAAATCCGTAGAAATCATGAATACAGATGCTGAAGGGCGTTTAGTGTTAGCTGATGGCTTAATTGATGCGAGCAAAGAAAACCCGACACTGATTATTGATGCAGCAACCTTAACTGGTGCAGCAAAAATGGCAGTAGGTGGGGATTACCATTCAGTTTTAAGTTTCGATGACAAGTTAGTCGCTGATTTAATGAGTGCTTCAAATGAGGAATTTGAATTATTTTGGCGTTTACCATTAGCTGAATTTCATCGTCAGCAGCTACCGTCAGGTTTTGCTGATCTCAACAATATTGCTGCGCCATCTCATACTGCTGGGGCAAGTACAGCAGCGGCATTTTTATCCCATTTTGTTGAAAACTATCGCCAAAACTGGGTACATATTGATTGCTCGGCAACTTACCGTAAGTCTCCTGTTAGTTTATGGGCAGAAGGCGCAACAGGTATTGGTGTGAGAACACTGGCAAACTTGTTAATCAGTAAATCAAAATAACCCCCACGGGTTGACAATGGGCACGAGAAGAATACTTTTCGTGCCTATTTTTTACCTAAGCGATTTTTACCTCAATGAAAGTGCGAGTATAATCAGCAATTATTTTTAATAGCAGGGGATGGCAATGTCGCAGCAATCGAATAATAACAGTTCTATCCAAGAAACTGAGATCCAATATACTGAGTTAACCGTACCAAAAGGCTCATCACTTAAGCTAAGTGCTTTAGAAGAACAGCCACAGGCAATTGTCGATGCACTATCTGAGTTTTTTAAACAACACAAAGTCGTAAGACGTGGGTTTATAGTATCGGCAGTTGAGGATGAAGCTAGCGAAGAAAACCCAATTTTGTTGGTTGCATTGGAATTTACCGCGGGTGCTGAAAATATTGATGCAATTATTCATGATGCTGGGACATTAGCGTGTGATTTCTTAGCAGATAACGAATCGATTGATTTTTGTATCGTTAATGAACATGAAAAAGGGGTTAGTCATTTTATTACGCAGCATGTCCAGCCATTTTATCAACGCCGTTTAGGCAGTTTTCTACGAGATACTATCCCTGTCAAAAATACCTGATAAATAATATCTGAGTGGGAAAGTAGTTTTTTCTCACTCATAAATAAAAAATAGTCTTGAATAAACTTTTTTCTGCTTTCTATTGATAAACATTCCACATTCTTACGGTATTTTTTCCTAATGGTTTTTTCCGTTTTGTCTGATAGGTGTTTTTATAACACTCTGTTAAATTATATTGATGAAAGAAATAATTATTGGAAAACATCACTAATACATAAATTTAGTCATTTCCTAGTATCTAGTGGGTTTTAACTTCCTGTTAAAACCATAAAAAAACAGAAAAAATTAACTTATTAAAGGGCGGGCGGTAATGAAACAACAATCAGGTTGGGCTTCATTGGCGGGTCTAAAAACGAAAAAACGTTATCTTGCAATAGCATTAGCATCAGTCATGGCGTTAGTGGGGTGCGATAATACAGAAGACACCACTAAAAATGAGCAAAATGTGTCATCTACGGCACCAGAAAACCAAACCAAAACAGCACCTGTTGCAGAACAAAAAAAGTCAGCACCAAAGCTTTCTACTGAAGAAATGGTAAAAAAATACGCAGGGAAAGACTTAACAGTATTGGATGCATCTGAATTACAGCTTGATGGTGCTAGCGCCATGGTGGTGACTTTTTCAGTACCATTACAAGCAGACCAAGACTTTGGTCAGTATTTAAACTTAATTGATGTGAAAACAGGTAAGCTGGATGGTGCTTGGGAACTATCTGATAACCAGATGGAATTACGTTTTCGCCATCTTCCACCTTCAAAAGAATTAAATTTATCGATTAACCCAGGTATTAAAGCGGTTAACGAACGCACACTCTCTGAGAGTTTTAATAAAAAGCTGACAACTGCCCAGATCATTCCAACCGTTGGCTTTGCGAGCAAAGGTTCTTTATTGCCAAGTAAGGTTGCTCAAGGCTTGCCAGTTATTGCATTGAATGTTGATAAAGTTGATGTGAATTTTTTCCGTGTAGACGAAAAACAACTACCGCAATTTTTGGCGAAGTGGCAATACCGCAGTAATTATGAATATTGGTATTCAGAAGAGTTTCTTGACAAAGTTGAACTGGCTTACACCGGTCGGTTTGATTTAAACCCGGATAAAAATACACGACAAACGATTTTATTGCCGTTAAAAGACATCAAAGAACTACAGCAAGATGGCGTTTATTTAGCCATCATGCAAAAAGCGGGGAGCTACAGTTACCAATTCCCAGCTACGGTATTCACATTAAGTGATATTGGAGTGTCATTACACAGCTACCAAGACCGTGTTGATATCTTCACTCAATCATTAGCGAAAGGCTCTGCAATTAAAGGCGTAGAGTTACGTATTTTGGATGACAAAGGCCAGTTAGTCACAAAAGGGACAACGGATGGAGATGGTCATGCGCAATTAGACAAATTGGCGGGTGGGAAATTATTACTGGCAACCCATGATGGGCAAACCAGTATGATTGATTTAACACAACCTGCGCTTGATTTATCGGAATTCGACATTTCAGGGCCAGAGGGCTACGCAAAGCAATTTTTCACCTTTGGGCCTCGTGATTTATACCGCCCAGGCGAACTATTATTAGTCAATGGGTTATTACGTGATGGGGATGGTAATCCCGTTAAAAGCCAACCCGTCAAGGTGGACGTATTAAAAACGGATGGGCAAGTTGTAAGAAGCTTTGTTTGGCAACCGGATGAAAAGCAAAATGGCTTATATCAGTACCAATTTGAAATCCCTAAAAATGCAGAAACAGGTGGTTGGTCATTACGCTTTGATTTAGGAGATGGTTCACCGCAACGCTATTATAAATTCAATGTTGAAGATTTTATGCCTGAACGGATGGCATTAGAAATCGAAGGTAGTGATGTTCCTCGTTTAACGGATCAGTCAGTAGATTTTGATATTCAAGGGCGTTATTTATACGGTGCGCCAGCGGCAGATAACCAACTGCAAGGGCAAATTGTATTAAAAGCGGATCGCGAAGCTGTAGCTAAACTCCCCGGTTTTGAATTTGGTGCCGTCAATGAGGAAGGTTTACCGCGTAAACTGGATGAGTTTGACCTGACACTCGATAGCAATGGGGAAACGGTCATCTCAATTCCAAACAGTAATTGGAGTTCAATTCGTTCACCGATTTCAGCTGTTTTACAAGCCAGCTTATTAGAAGCGGGCGGCCGCCCAGTAACGCGCCGCGCTGAGCAGGCTATTTGGCCAGCAGACAAGCTGGTGGGTATACGCCCATTATTTGCTAAAAAAGAAATTTACGATTACCGCACTGACCGCTATGTAAAACGCCATAATGTGGATGAAAACTCATTAGCAGAATTCGAATTAGTCATGGCAGATGCGGCGGGTAATAAATTGGCTGCAGAAAACTTAACAGCTCGTTTAGTGTATGAGCGCCGTGATTATTATTGGAGTTGGTCTGAAAGTGGTGGCTGGTCATCAAATTATGATCAAAAAGATTTAGTGATGGCGAATGAAAACATCACGATAGCTAAAGATGGTACTGCAAAAGTATCATTTCCAGTGGATTGGGGTGCTTTCCGTTTAGAGGTCGTTAACCCAGAAAATAAATTGGTCACTAGCCTTCAGTTTTGGGCCGGTTACTCATGGCAAGATAACACTGGCGGCAGTGGTTCCGTTCGACCTGACCAAGTGAAGCTAAGTCTGAATAAACCAGCTTATTTACCGGGTGAAAAGGCGAAAGTGCGCATCGAATCACCAAAAGCCGGGAAAGGCTATGTATTGTTGGAGTCGAGCAACGGCCCATTATGGTGGCAAGAAATTGACGTGCCTGAAAAAGGTTTAGATATTGAAATTCCAGTCAATAAAGAGTGGGCTCGCCATGATTTATATGTCTCCGCGGTTGTCGTGCGCCCTGGGGATGATTCTAAAGAAGCAACCGTGAAACGTGCGGTAGGCGTGCTTCATCTCCCTATTGCAGATGAAAACCGTAAGATTGCATTGGCACTAAGTGCACCAAATAAAATGCGCCCAAATCAAGATTTAACGGTAAAAATCAAAGCGACAGCACAAGACGGCAAGCCATTACCTGAAAAAGTGAATGTGTTGCTATCTGCGGTTGATACGGGTGTATTAAATATCACTGATTTTAAAACGCCAGACCCATACGATGCTTTTTTTGGTCGTAAACGTTATAGCGTGGACCAATACGATGTTTATGGCCACTTGATTGAAGGGCAAGGTAAAATTGCCAACCTACGTTTTGGTGGGGATAGCGAAGACGCTGCGATAGAGCGCGGTGGGATGAAGCCTCTAACCGAAGTACAAATCATTGCTGAGCAAGCAACACCTGTGACCCTAGATAAAAACGGAGAAGGGGAAGTGAGTTTGGCTATCCCTGATTTTAACGGTGAATTACGTGTGATGGCGCAAGCGTGGAATGAAAAGGATTTCGGGCACGCAGATAGTAAAGTCACGGTTGCAGCGCCTTTAGTGACACAGATGTCGATGCCACGCTTTATGGCCGGAGGCGATAAGTCTTACTTTGCCCTTGATTTGACGAATATGACTGACAACACGCAAAACGTGACGGTCAATTTCAAGGCATCAGGAATGGTGAAACTTGATGGTGCTAGTAGCCGTGAATTGCAACTTCCTAAAGGGAAACGTACAACACTAACGTTACCAGTAAAAGCTGACTATGGTTTTGGTGAGGGTGAGGTTTCTATGACCATCAATGGCATGACGATTGATGGTGAAGCCAATAAAGAATATAGCAATAGTTGGAAAGTGGGGGTACGTCCAGCACAGCCAGCTGAAACTATTTCCTTCGCGACATCGATTGAACCGGGGAATGTATGGTCGTTACCGACTAACCAAATCGCAGGCCTACAGCCGGATACGATTGAAGGGCAAGTCTTATTAACCAGCCGTCCTCCATTAGATATTTCCCGCTATATCAGGGAATTATTTGCTTATCCATACGGCTGTTTAGAACAAACGATTAGTGGGTTATATCCATCGTTGTTCTCAACTCAAGCTGAATTGAATAAGTTAGGGATCAAAACACAAACCGATGCCGACCGCCATAAAGCGATTGAAATTGGTATTCCACACTTATTGAGTATGCAACGTAATGACGGCGGTTTCTCACTGTGGGATAGAAATGGGCGTGAAGAGTATTGGTTGACGGCCTATGCTGCAGATTTCTTAAATAAAGCCAATCAGCGCGGGTTTACCGTACCTCAAGAAGCATTAAGTAATGCTAATACGCGTTTGTTAAGTTATTTGCAAGATGGTAATCAAATCAATTACCCATATACAGAGAATCAAGCGGGAGCTCGTTTTGCGACCCAGGCCTACGCAGGTTTAGTGTTGGCATCGCAACAAAAAGCACCTTTAGGCGCATTACGTCAGCTTTATAACCAAAGTAGCCATGCTGCAAGTGGTTTACCGTTAGTTCAGCTTGGTGTTGCTTTGAATCTAATGGGCGATAAAGCACGAGGCGAAAGCGCTGTTATTGATGGGTTGAAAAAACAGCGTAGCCGTTATAGTTATGTTGGTGATTATGGTTCGGTGATCCGCGATGATGCGATGATTGTTGCGTTATTAAATGAATATAATTTAATGCCAAAATCACGTGATCAAAAATTGCAGGTTTTATCTAATAATCTGATATCTCAGCGTTACTTCTCAACTCAAGAAAGCAATGCATTGTATTTAGCAGGGCGTTTCTACTTAAATGAAAGCGAATCTCCGTGGAAAGCGACGGTCAATGGTCAGGAACCACCAATGGTTTCAGATAAACCCGTAAGTGAGTTCTTGAGCAAAGATCAGCTACAGACTGGTTATAGCATTGAAAATAGTGGCACTAACACCCTATATACGCGTTTAAATGTAGTGGGTTATCCGCAGCAGTCACCAAAACCAAGCTCAAATGTGTTAGGTATCTCTCGCAGTTACTACGACATGAAAGGTAACCGTATTTCATTAGATAGACTCAGAAGTGGTGAAATGGTGGTGGTTAAACTTGAAGTTCAAGCGTCACAAAGTGTGCCTGATGCGTTGGTGGTTGACTTACTGCCAGCAGGCTTAGAATTGGAAAACCAAAACTTAGCAAACAGCAGCGCTAACTTAAGTGAATCAGCACCAAATCTTCAAGAATTAATTGATGATATGCAACAATCACAAATCCGCCATATGGAATACCGTGATGATCGCTTTGTTGCTGCCGTTGAAGTTCAGAAATATCGGCCGACAACATTGGTGTATTTAGCGCGCGCAGTGACACCGGGTGTGTATAGCATCCCTGTGCCACAGGTTGAATCAATGTATGTACCTGAATGGCGTGCGACAGGTTATTCTGATGGCCAACTAGAAATCGTTCGTTAATTGTCACCTAAAGCCCTTATATTGGAGTTAAGATATAAGGGCTTTTTTATTTCATCATCTTGGTACATCCATCAATGAAAAAATGGTTACGTCGCACCACCTTTACACTGTTACTGTTAGTTATTTTTCTGCCATTACTATTTTTTATTGCAGACAAGATTTGGCCTTTGCCAATTAAAAAAATAGAAATGGCACGAACAGTCGTGGCGGCGGACGGAACGCCTTTATGGCGCTTTGCGGATAAAGAAGGGATTTGGCGTTTTCCTGTCCAGTTGGAAGAGGTTTCGCCGGATTTTATCGAAGCATTGTTAACCTATGAAGACCGTTATTTTTATCGTCACCCTGGGGTAAACCCGTTTTCATTAGTAAGAGCAGCGGGGCAGTTGGTGAGTTCAGGTCGTATCGTGTCCGGTGGGAGTACTATCTCCATGCAGGTTGCTAGGCTAATCGACCCTCACGAAAGAACGCTTGGCGGAAAATTAAAACAACTCTGGCGTACCACTCAACTTGAATATCATTATTCTAAAGACGAAATTCTTGAGATGTATTTAAATCGCGCACCATACGGTGGGACGATAGAAGGTATTGGGGCTGCTAGCTGGGTCTATTTAAACAAAGCCCCTGCCAAATTAACGGCAAGTGAAGCTGCATTATTTGCGGTTTTACCTCAGGCTCCAAGCCGTTTACGACCAGACAGATACCCAGAAAGAGCGCAAGCTGCTCGTGATAAAGTGCTGGATAGGCTAGAAGAATACCAAGTATGGAGTGCGGAAAAAGTTGCTGATATTAAACAAGAACAAATTTGGTTAGCACCGCGGAAAAACCCGCATTTGGCTCCTCTATTGGCTCGACGAGTCACTAAAGACACCCAAGAACCAATTATTGAAACTACCATTGATGCCAGTTTGCAAAGGCAATTGGAAGATATGGCTATGAATTGGAAAAACCAATTGCCCAAGCAAACTTCGCTGGGGATTTTGGTGGTTGATCATACTGATATGAGTGTAAAAGCCTATATTGGGTCAATCGATTTCTTAGATGATAGCCGTTTTGGTCACGTCGATATGATTAGTGCATGGCGTTCACCGGGGTCTACGCTGAAACCTTTTTTATATGGGTTAGCGATGGACGAAGGCTTAATTCACGCAGAATCACTCTTACAAGATGTTCCAAGGCGGTTTAATGATTATCGACCGGGAAATTTTGACAGTGGTTTTAATGGCCCAGTCAGTGTGAGTGATGCGCTGGTTCGTTCCTTAAATTTACCGGTAGTCCAGTTATTGGATATCTACGGTAGTAAACGTTTTACAGCGCAATTATGTAATGTTGGAACTGAGTTACGTTTCCCATTGGGAAGCGAACCTAACTTATCGTTGATCTTAGGCGGAACTGCAACTCGCATGGAAGATTTAGTCTCTGCGTATAGTGCATTTGCCCGCAAAGGTCATGTCTCACCTTTGCGGTTTAAACCGTCAGATCAAATCCGAGATAGGGTACTAATGTCACCGGGGGCGGCATGGATAGTGCGACGCATTATGGGGGGAGAAGCACGCCCAGTGCCTGATGAGAATTTATCAGGACAATTGAATTTAGCTTGGAAAACAGGGACTAGCTATGGCTATCGTGATGCATGGGCGATAGGGGTTAATCCACGTTATACTATCGGTGTTTGGGTTGGGCGTCCTGATGCGACACCCGTGGCGGGGCAGTTGGGTTTTGCGACCGCGATTCCGATAATGAACCAAGTAAATGCCATGTTGCTGAGTAAAATATATTCATCCCATCAACCGTTGCCAAAAGATATTAAACCCGCCAGTGTCAGCCAAGCTGTGATTTGTTGGCCGGGAGGGACATCATTATTGAAAGACGACAGTAATTGCCGTCAACGGCGGTTAAGTTGGATTTTGGATAATACCATCCCGCCAACCTTGATGGCGAGGGACCAAGAATCGTTATTAGGTTTAAGACAAAAAGTCTGGGTTAATGACAAAGGGTTACAAGTCGCAGCCGATTGCCCGAATTCGCAAGAAAAAGAAGTCCACTTATGGCCCATTACGGTAGAGTCATGGTTACCAGCAAGTGAGAAACGAGTTAATCGTTTACCAAAAGTAGACCTAACTTGCCCACCCCTCAAATTGGAAATGCCACCCTTATTAATTTCAGGCGTGCGTGATAGCGAAGTTTTACAACGTTTACCCGGGAAAACGAGCTTGGATTTACGTCTCGTCACTCAAGGTGGGCAGGGTGAAAAATGGTGGTTCCTAAATGGCGAGCAAGTTAACACGACAGAGCAAAATGGTTCAATTTTGCTGACACTTGATAAAGCAGGGAGCTACCAAGTTTCTGTATTAGATCTAAGCGGTCAAGTGGCGGCAATTAACTTTAGAGTTCGATAATAGTTGAAAAACGTGACTTACCCGAAAAAATAGTGTTTTTTGCTATAAAAAGTTTAACAAAATGTTGATGTGACTGTAGGAAATTGTAATCAGAGCCCCTATAATCATCGCCTTATTTTTCTTTTTCCTAGGTGTGCTTAATTTTAAAGCCTAAAAACCTAATATCAGAAATAGAAATAATATAAAAAACTACAACATGCCCCTATTTCACGTTCTTGAATCCTAACTTACAGGGAAGAGCAAAGAATAAAGGCCTAATAAATCGCTAAGAGGTTATTTATGACTGTTCAACGTACATTTTCTATTATTAAACCAAACGCTGTGAAGAAAAACGTCATCGGTGCTATCTACAACCGTTTCGAAAGCGCAGGTTTTTCTATCGTTGCTGCTAAAATGATGCATTTAACTCGTGAGCAAGCTGAAGGCTTCTACGCTGAACACAAAGGTCGTCCTTTCTTTGAAGGTCTGGTTGAATTTATGACTTCAGGCCCAATCATGCTGCAAGTGTTAGAAGGCGAAAATGCAATTCAACGTCACCGTGACCTGATGGGCGCAACTAACCCAGATAACGCATTAGCGGGGACTTTACGTGCAGACTACGCTGACAGCTTCACTGAAAATGCAACTCACGGTTCAGACTCTGAAGAATCTGCTGCACGTGAAATCGCGTATTTCTTCACTGCTGACGAAATTTGCCCACGCTAATACACTTTACATAATGCATTAGCATTATTGTTGTAAAGTTTGTACAATGCGACGCCCTGCTATTATTAGCGGGGCGATTATCTTTTTAAGACTGCAAAATTACGTCGTGCTATAATAAATGTTAGCACTGCCGAAAGTGTAATAACGAGGCAATACATCATGTCTGATATGACGACAGCTGCACAATGTGCAACTTCTTCCGCTATTTCTGTCACACCAGAAAAAACGAACCCAAAAACGAATTTACTTGATTTAAATCGCAAACAGATGCGTGAATTTTTTGCACAGATGGGTGAGAAACCTTTCCGTGCGGATCAGGTCATGAAGTGGATTTATCACTATTGCTATGATGATTTCGATCAAATGACCGATATTAATAAAGTCCTGAGAGCAAAACTGAAAGAAGTCGCGGAAATCCGTGCTCCTGAAGTATCTGAGGAACAACGTTCATCTGATGGCACCATTAAATGGGCGATAAAAGTAGGAGATCAGTTGGTTGAGACGGTTTATATCCCAGAAGCAGACCGTGCAACGTTGTGTGTTTCTTCACAAGTTGGTTGTGCGCTGGAATGTAAATTTTGTTCTACGGCACAGCAAGGGTTCAACCGTAACTTGCGTGTTTCAGAAATCATTGGTCAAGTATGGCGAGCGGCGAAAATTATTGGTTCGTTGAAATCCAGTGGTCGTCGTCCAATCACTAACGTTGTTATGATGGGAATGGGCGAGCCATTACTGAATCTGAACAATGTGGTCCCAGCCATGGAAATTATGTTAGATGATTTCGGTTTTGGTTTATCTAAGCGCCGAGTTACGATTTCAACATCGGGTGTTGTACCTGCTTTGGATAAACTAGGCGATATGATAGATGTTGCCTTAGCCATCTCATTACATGCTCCGACAGACGATATTCGTGATGATATTGTTCCAATCAATAAGAAATATAACATTGAAACATTCCTCAACAGTGTAAACCGCTATTTAACAAAATCGAATGCAAATGCTGGGCGGGTTACGGTTGAGTATGTGATGTTAGATCACGTTAATGACAGTGTTGAACAAGCACATCAACTGGCGGAATGTTTAAAAAACACACCAAGTAAAATCAACTTGATCCCATGGAACCCATTCCCTGGTGCACCATATGGTCGCAGCTCAAATAGCCGGATAGACCGTTTCTCTAAGGTGCTGATGGAATATGGTTTTACAACGATAGTCCGTAAGACTCGTGGTGATGATATTGACGCAGCATGTGGCCAGTTAGCGGGTGATGTGATCGATAGGACAAAAAGGACTTTGAAAAAACGTATAGCAGGGGAACCTATCAAGGTAAAAACAGTCTGATTTATAGATATTATCTAATCAGTGAGTTAGGTTATGTTTCGAGGCGTTTTACAGTTAGGCAAAACGTCTTTGTTCACCTACAATAGTTGAAGCAATATGATAAATTTAACTGTTGTTTCAAAACTATGATAAATTCTGACGAATAAAGCTACTGAATAGTTGCTTTATATTTTTTTAACTTGGAAATAGTGTTGCCAGCAAATGACTATCGAAAATAATACCGAACAAACCACTGTGACTGTAGGACAATTATTGGTGCAAGCTCGTGAGCGCATGGGGTTAACACAAGATATTGTCGCAGAACGATTATGTCTCAAAGTAAGTACGGTAAATGAGATAGAACAAGATATTCCCCCCGCTGGCGTGGAACCTACATTTTTACGCGGTTATATTCGTCTATACGCACGTATGGTGGGTGTGGCTGAAAGCGAAATTAAAGACTTAATGAAAACGGAAGAGCCTGTTCCGTTAGCAAAAGTTTCTCCAATGCAAAGCTACTCACTAGGCAAACGACGTAAAAAACGTGAAGGCTGGTTAATGAAACTGACTTGGTTAATCGTAATTGTACTGATTGCGATGGTCGGTATCTGGTGGTGGCAGGATCACAACGCGCAAAAAGACGAGTTAGTCTCGATGGCGAGTCAGAACGATTTGATATTGTCTCAGCAAGATAACAATACAACCCCTGTTGACTTACCAAGTCCTACAGGTGAAGCACCTATCGGGGCTGCAATATTAGAAAATACCCCAGAAACATTGGCTCAGCAACCGTCGACTGCGGCTCCTTCATCGGTTAATCCAGTGGAAGAAAATGCGCCAGTGAAGACTATTCCACTACCGAATGCGGCCCAAACAACGAATGCGTTAGACCGAACGCATTCGGCTGAAAATACAGAAATTGCACCTGTTAGCAGTAGTGCGCTAGTGTTAAATTTCACGGGGCAGTGCTGGTTAGAAATTCGTGATGCGAATAATAAAATCTTATTTAGTGGTACTAAAAATAATGGTGATAAGCTCGAACTCGATGGCGCACAGCCTTATCGCTTAAATATTGGTGCCCCTGCGAATGTCACAGTACAATTCCAAGGTAATGCGGTGGATTTAAGCCGTTTCATCAAAGCGAAACGCCCTGCTAAATTGAAATTACCTGAAGCTTAAAGTATGACGAATAAAAAGAGGCAAACTATATCCGAAAACATCTTTTATGATAGTTTATAGTTTGCTTTCTTGTGTATAGTGAAACCAGTAAGACGAAATTGTTAACACTATAACACGGTATAAAAGAGCACATGGACGTTCGGAGAATTAAAGAAAAATGCATAATGAATCACCGATAAAAAGACGTAAATCCACTCGAATTAACGTAGGCAATGTGCCTATAGGCGATGGCGCACCCATCGCAGTTCAATCAATGACGAATACCCGCACAACGGATGTTGATGCAACGGTACAGCAAATTAAATCCCTTGAACGCGTTGGCGTAGATATTGTTCGTGTTTCAGTCCCCACTATGGATGCAGCTGAAGCATTTAAATTGATTAAGCAGCAGGTCAATGTGCCATTAGTGGCAGATATTCATTTTGATTATCGCATTGCCCTTAAAGTTGCAGAATACGGCGTTGATTGCTTGCGCATTAATCCAGGTAATATTGGTAGCGAAGAAAGAATACGCCAAGTTGTTGATTGTGCACGTCACTACAATATCCCCATTCGAATCGGTGTTAATGGTGGTTCCCTTGAGAAAGACATTCAAGAAAAATACGGCGAGCCTACACCAGAAGCGCTAGTCGAATCAGCGATGCGCCATGTGGATATTTTGGATAGACTGAACTTTGATCAGTTCAAAATCAGCGTGAAAGCCTCTGATGTCTTTTTAGCCGTGGGGTCTTATCGCTTATTGGCAAATAAAATTGATCAACCCTTACATTTGGGGATCACCGAAGCTGGTGGCGCACGTTCAGGCTCGGTTAAATCTGCAATTGGCTTAGGTATGTTATTGTCGGAAGGTATTGGTGATACCTTGCGAATTTCATTAGCCGCAGACCCAATTGAAGAAGTAAAAGTCGGTTTTGATATTCTAAAATCATTACGAATTCGCTCTCGCGGTATCAACTTTATTGCTTGCCCAACCTGTTCACGTCAAGAGTTTGACGTCATTGGGACCGTTAATGCTTTAGAACAACGTCTAGAAGACATTATTACGCCAATGGATGTCTCGATCATCGGTTGTGTGGTTAATGGCCCAGGTGAAGCCGAAGTTTCAACACTTGGTGTTGCAGGGGCGAAAACTAAAAGCGGTTTCTATGAAGATGGTAAGCGGCAAAAAGAACGCTTTGATAATGATAATATTATTGACCAACTTGAAGCGAAAATCCGTGCTAAAGCGGCGATGATGGATGAGAGTAACCGGATCGAAATTAACCTAAAAAATTAATTAGGTAAATAAACTGGCTCGTATAGAGCCAGTTTTTACATTTATCAGGCTATTAATGGTGTTAATTATCCGTGTTTTTTTCTAAAATCGAACACTCATCGGGCAAATAAACAGATAATTCCCGATTCGTATCAGTAATTGGTGTTTGTTGATTGAACCTGATGATATTTCGCTCTTATAATCAAACTTATGTAATTCTGAAAATAGAGAAATAAAGTGGGAAAAAATATCCAAGCCATTCGCGGCATGAATGATTACTTACCAGCTGACACGCGTGTATGGCAAAAAATCGAAGCAACATTGAAAAATATTTTACAGGGTTATGGTTTTAGTGAAATACGTACCCCGATTGTAGAGCAGACCCCGCTATTTCGTAGAGCGATTGGTGAAGTGACGGATGTCGTTGAAAAAGAAATGTATACCTTCAATGACCGTAATGAAGAAAGTCTGACATTACGCCCAGAAAATACCGCAGGCTGTGTCCGCGCAGGTATTGAGCATGGTTTGCTGTACAATCAGGAACAACGTTTGTGGTATTTAGGGCCAATGTTTCGCTATGAGCGCCCTCAAAAAGGGCGTTACCGCCAGTTTCACCAATTAGGTGCAGAGGTATTTGGTTTGAGTGGGCCAGACATCGATGCCGAAATGATCCTAATGACAGCGCGTTGGTGGAAAGCATTAGGTATAAGCGAACATGTGACGCTAGAACTAAACTCAATTGGTTCGTTAGACGCGCGTGCAAATTATCGTGAGGCTTTGGTTGCATTTTTAGAGCAACATAAAGATAAGCTGGATGAGGATTGTAAACGCCGGATGTACACTAACCCACTTCGCGTTTTGGACTCTAAAAATCAAGGGGTGCAAACGTTATTGAATGATGCACCTGAACTGTTTGATTACCTTGATGTCGAATCACGTGAACACTTCGATGGTTTGTGTAAACTATTAGATACTGCGGGTATCAAATATCGTGTTAATCAGCGTTTAGTTCGTGGTCTTGATTACTATAACCGTACTGTATTTGAATGGGTTACAACGGCACTAGGCTCTCAAGGTACAGTCTGTGCCGGTGGCCGCTACGATGGCCTTGTCGAGCAATTAGGCGGCAGAGCTACCCCAGCTGTTGGTTTTGCCATGGGTATGGAACGCATGGTGTTGCTAGTCCAAGAAGTGAATCCAGCATTTACCGCAGACACTTCAGTGGCTGACGTGTATTTAGCGTCTTTTGGTGAAAATTGCCAACAAGCTGCCTTATTGGTGGCTGAAAAAGTACGTGATGAACTACCTACTTTGAGATTAATGGCTAACCACGGCGGTGGGAACTTCAAGAAACAGTTAGCAAGAGCAGATAAACAAGGCGCTAAAATTGCTTTGATCTTGGGGGAAGACGAAATGACTAATGGTCAAGTAACCTTGAAAGATTTGCGCACAGGCGCACAAGAAACTATTTCACAGCAACTAATGGCATCTCGCATCGCTGAGCTATTAGGTTAAGGAGAGACAAGTGGAAGTCTATACAAACGAAAATGATCAAGTTGATGCGATCAAACGCTTTTTTGCTAACAACGGTGTTGCATTAGTTGTTGGTCTTGTTATTGGTGTTGGTGGTGTATTTGGTTGGAATTACTGGCAGTCACATAAAACCAATATATTGCAAGAAAGCGCCCAAAAATTTGAAACAGTGAGCACTCAACTGCGTTCAGGCTCAGAACAAAGTATCGTTGCCGCGCAAAAATTTGCTGCTGAAACTGATGATGTTTACAGCGCAATGATGGGGCTAGAGTTAGCGCAAATCGCCGTTGATAAAGGCGACTTAGCGAATGCACAAACTGCGCTAACTAATGCATTAGCTAAAGCGAAAACGGTTGATATGCAAGATTTAATTAACTTGCGTTTGGCTCGTGTACAATTGGCTCAAGGTAATGCTGATGGTGCGATAGCATCTATTACGAATATCAAAGGTAAGTCATGGCAAGCGACGGCACAGGATGTCCGTGGTGATGCTTTACTCCATAAGGGTGATAAAGCTGGTGCAAAAGCCGCATACACTCAGGGGCTAGAAAGTGAAGGTTCTCAATCTCTTAGAGGTATTTTAACTCTGAAATTGAACAACGTATCTAATTCATAAGAAGAAAGGAAACGACAAACATGCAGTTGCGCAAAACTCTTTTGGTTGGCCTAGTCGCTTCAGCTTTACTTGCCGGTTGTTCCAGCGAAACTGATTCTATCATTATGGCGCCACTTCCGCAGGTTGAGAATCAATTTACCCCATCAATTGTTTGGGATAAATCTGTTGGTAATGGCGTTGAACAATTTTACTCCGAGTTATCGCCTGCTTGGGATGGCTCAGCTGTTTATGCGGCAGACCGTAAAGGTTTAGTGAAAGCATTTGAGCTAGACAGTGGTAAAGAGATTTGGTCTGTTGACTTGTCCAAGCGTACCGGTTTCCTTTCTGCGAATTTATCCGCGTTATTATCAGGTGGTTTAACTGTTGATGGCGATAAAATCTTTATTGGTACTGAGCGTGGTACCGTTATTGCCTTAAACAAAGAAGATGGTCAAGTTATTTGGGATGTTGAAGTTGCTGGTGAAGCCCTTTCTAAACCGGTTGTTAGTAACGATTTAGTCGTTATTCATACTAGCAATGGCCAATTGCAAGCGTTAGATGTAAATAGTGGTGAAATCAAGTGGACTGTTAACATGGACACGCCATCACTGTCTTTACGTGGTGAATCTGCACCAGCGGTCGCATTTGGGGCCGCAATTGTTGGTGGTGATAACGGGCGTGTAAACGCCGTTTTATTATCACAAGGGCAACTGATTTGGCAACAACGCATTTCTCAAGTCACTAGTTCAACAGAGATCGGCCGTTTGAATGATGTCGATATGACACCGATTATTGATGACGGCAAAGTCTATGCGATTGCTTATAATGGCACATTAGCATCACTTGATATGCGCTCAGGCCAAATTTTATGGAAACGCGAACTAGGTTCAATTAATGATATGGTGATGTCAGGTGAAAACCTGTATCTCGTTGACCAAAATGACCGCGTGTTGTCCGTCCGTAAAAGTGATGGTGTGACATTGTGGACACAAGAAGACTTACTAAACCGTGGTTTGTCAGCACCTGAAATGTTTAATGGTTATATTGTTGTCGGTGACAAAGAAGGCTACTTACATTGGTTAGATATGAATACGGGTGAGTTTGTTGCTCAAAATAAATTAAACAGCTCCGGTATTCACAGTCGCCCTGTTGTTGCAAGTGATAAACTAATGGTTCAGACGAAAAACGGAACAGTTTATCTGTTAACGCGTTAATTTTCTGACAAACCGACAATTTATCGATAAAATCAACGGTTCCTGATGACAGGAGCCGTTCGTTTTTTGTTTTCTGAGTGAAAGCTTCAGAATTCCTTTAGTTAATAAAAGTTGTGAGGCATCTAAGAATGATACCCGTCGTAGCGCTGGTAGGGCGTCCAAACGTAGGAAAATCCACGTTATTTAACCGTTTAACCCGTACCCGTGACGCATTAGTAGCGGACTTTCCCGGTCTGACTCGTGATCGCAAATATGGTCGTGCCGAAGTGGAAGGGCATGAGTTTATTATTATTGACACGGGTGGTATCGATGGGACTGAGGAAGGCGTAGAAACGCATATGGCCGCACAGTCCTTACAAGCCATTGAAGAAGCTGACATTGTATTGTTCATGGTCGATGCGAGAGCCGGGTTGATGCCAGCAGATGAAGGAATTGCCAAACATCTTCGTAGCCGCAAGAAAAAAACTTACTTAGTGGCAAATAAAACTGATGGTATTGATGTAAATACCGCAGTTGGTGATTTTTATTCGCTTGGGTTAGGGGAAATACACCCCATTGCTGCCTCCCACGGTCGTGGTGTAACACAATTAATTGAACAATCTTTGAAACCGTTTATTGGTGAAGAAGAAGAGCAAGTTGAGTTAACGGAAGAAGAAGCAAATGCGGCTTACTGGGCTGAGTTAGAAGCAGAAGGCCAACTTGCTGAAGATGAAGAAGACGATTTTGACCCAACCACATTACCCATCAAATTAGCGATTGTGGGTCGCCCAAATGTGGGTAAATCAACACTCACAAATCGTATCCTAGGTGAAGATCGCGTTGTTGTGTTTGATATGCCGGGTACAACCCGTGACAGTATTTATATTCCAATGGAACGCGATGACCGTGAGTACATTCTGATTGATACTGCGGGCGTGCGTAAACGTGGGAAAGTAACGGAAACAGTAGAAAAATTCTCTGTAATTAAAACACTGCAAGCAATCGAAGATGCAAACGTTGTGTTGCTAGTGATTGACGCAAGAGAAGGTATCTCAGACCAAGATTTATCGTTACTTGGCTTTATTTTAAATGCTGGGCGTTCACTGGTGATTGCGGTTAACAAATGGGATGGCATGAAACCAGAAGACCGTGAACATGTAAAAGACATGCTAGAGTTACGTCTTGGTTTTGTTGACTTTGCACGTATTCACTTTATTTCAGCGTTGCATGGTAGCGGTGTAGGTAATTTATTTGAATCGGTGCAAGAGGCTTATGAATCCGCTACGCGTCGTGTGGGAACGGCATTGTTAACTCGAATTATGAATATGGCGGAAGACGAACACCAGCCGCCGTTGATTCGTGGCCGTCGAGTTAAAATGAAATATGCACACGCAGGGGGGCATAACCCACCGATAGTGGTGATCCATGGTAACCAAGTGTCGGATTTGCCTGATAGCTATAAACGCTACCTAATGAATTATTTCCGTCGCTCACTGCAAGTGATGGGGACGCCAATTCGTATTCTGTTTAAAGAGGGTGAAAACCCATATGCAGATAAGAAAAATAAACTAACTGCAACCCAATTACGTAAACGTAAGCGTTTGATGCAACATCTTAAAAAACGTTAGTGGGTCAAAGTATCAGCTAAGGGTTTACTAACCTTAGTGAATAAAAAGCCGTAACAAAATTATTGTGTTACGGCTTTTTATTATATTATCGATTTAAATAGTTTAATAATTAAACGTTGCTTTCACACAACCAAAACTAACAACGATGGCGCGGTGGGGCACAAATGATTGAGGTAAATTATGGACACTCGTTCTTCTACACGTCTAAACAAATATATTAGTGAAAGTGGTATTTGTTCACGACGTGAAGCTGATCGTTATATTGAGCAAGGCAATGTCTTTATTAATGGTAAACGTGCAGCCATCGGTGACCAAGTTTTTGCAGGTGATGTGGTTAAAGTTAATGGCCAATTGATTGAACCGCGTAATGAAGATGATTTAGTATTAATTGCGTTGAATAAACCAGTGGGGATTGTCAGTACCACGGAAAGCGGCGAAAAAGACAATATTGTTGACTATGTTAACCATAGCACGCGAATTTTCCCTATTGGGCGTCTAGATAAAGACTCTCAAGGGCTGATTTTTTTGACTAATCACGGTGATCTGGTTAATAAAATTTTACGTGCCGGGAATTCTCACGAGAAAGAATATTTAGTTACGGTGAATAAACCCGTTACAGATGATTTTATTCGAGGCATGGGAGCCGGAGTCCCCATCTTAGGTACGATGACTAAGAAATGTAAGGTGAAAAAAGAAGCGCCTTTTGTGTTCCGTATTACCTTGGTGCAAGGTCTGAATCGTCAAATTAGGCGGATGTGTGAGCACTTTGGTTTTGAAGTGACTAAGCTTGAACGTATTCGTATTATGAATGTTCGGTTAACAGGGCTTCCAGTTGGAGAGTGGCGTGACTTAACAGCAGACGAACTGATTGAATTATTTGATATGATGGAAAAATCAGAATCGGATATTAAACCGAAAAAACAGGCAAAGACCCAAGCAACCAGTAAAAATGGTGGTGGAGCCAAACAAAATACAGGGAATAAGCCAAAGGCGAAACCTGAAAACCCTACACGTAAAAAATTTACCCAACCGGGTCGTAAAAAGAAAAAACGTTAACGTGCGGGTTTAGTTAAAAATCCTTTGCTTATAAGGCTGAACGATTAGGCATTTGAATTGCTTAACATCGGCCTTTATAGATGAAAATGACTAACTACTAAGAACAGCTATTTGGCATGGTGATGTCGCCATATGATAAAAGATTAGTGTTTATCGAATACTAATCCAACTTTTTCCCAGCTTTTTTGTGTTTGTGATGCGATTTGTTCACCAAATAATTTTTGGGCGTTACTCACAGTTGCTGTGGCAAATTGCTTGAAATCCGCCATTGAGGTAACAATAGGGTCTGATACTGCCGCTATCCATATTTTACCAGCAACATCCCATGTATATCCTCCTAGGCTAATTGCTAATAAATGAAAGGCTTTATTCGGGATACCTGAATTAATATGGACACCACCATTATCAATCCGCATAGGTAAATCTCGATATTGAGACATATGACCAACTTGTGGGTCAACATTTTTGTTATTCAATGCATAAGCAGTGCCTGGGGCACTCATGGAACGTAAGGCTGGGGCATTAATTTGGTCGATAAATAAATTTTCACCAATAAGCCAATTGGATTCACAAGCTGTCTCATTTTGTACAAATTGTTTGACCATAATGCCTAAAACATCAGCAACGGATTCATTTAGCGCACCAGATTGAAATGCATATCTAAAGTTAGCTTTTGAACTAATGAAACCATGGGCTAATTCATGGGCAATTATGTCAATGTCATTGTAAAAGGGGCCAAAGACTTTACCATCTCCGTCACCAAAGAAAATAGCCTGAGAATTCCAAAAGGCATTAGCGTAGTTTGTTCCATAATGAATAACCGCATTGATGTCTGCAGAACAGCCAAACATCTGGTCAATATCTAATTTCTCCTTAAAGAAAGCACGTACTTTCCCAATATAATCGAAGACATAGCCTGCCGGTGCTGAAGGGGCTTTATCATCACCTTCACTCATGATCACAGTATAATCATCATGTGGCATATGCTCATTAAGGGAAAGTTGGTCACGCTGGCAAATCGGTAAATCTGAGTGTCGATGGATCTTATAGGGAACAGGGCGCTGAGCATCTCGAATAAAGCGGCTGTAATTTTTAACAGGATCAATAGAACAAGCAGATAGGCTATTACGATGTAATTGTGCATCTTCATCTGAATAGATTCTGCTCATGACATCATTGATATGAATGAGTGTAGGGTTGAGCTTAGTCACTCCAGTTTCGGAGATTAAACTTGATATTAGACAAGGCGATAATAAGGAACGACCTAAAATTTGACTCATATTATAACTCCATTCTATTGGATGAAATGGAATCATAATTGTTTTTTTGTTTTATGTAACCTTTTGATATTTAACGAATTTGGTTAGATTTTGTTATATTTTATTAGAAAGGTAGAAATGGAATATTTCTACCTTAATGAATAAGCTTGTAACAGTAATTATTGGGTTAACCAGTCTTTACCGGGGACTAAAAATTCACTATAGAGAGTCGCTTCTGGGCTATTAGGCTCAGGATGATAGTCATATTCCCAACGCACCAGTGGTGGCATTGACATTAAAATAGACTCAGTTCGTCCACCGCTTTGTAAACCAAATAAGGTGCCTCTATCCCAAACTAAGTTAAACTCGACATAGCGACCACGACGATATAATTGAAACTGTCGTTCGCGTTCTCCCCACGAATGGCCACAGCGTTTTTCAACAATGGGTACATAAGCGTGTAAAAAACCATGTCCAACGGCTTGTGTGAAGTTAAAACAGTTATCGAAACCCCATTGATTGAGGTCATCAAAGAACAGGCCACCGACACCCCGAGGCTCATTACGATGTTTTAAAAAGAAGTATTCGTCACACCAATGTTTATATTTAGGATAAACATCATCGCCATAAGGTAAGCATAAATCGCGAGCTACAGTATGCCAGTGAATGACGTCTTCGTTAAAGGCATAAAAGGGGGTTAGATCAAACCCACCACCAAACCACCAAACAGGGGCTTCTCCCTCTTTTTCGGCGATAAAAAAGCGCACATTCGCGTGGGTAGTTGGGATATATGGGTTGAGTGGATGGATAACCAGAGAGACGCCCATAGCTTGGTAGCTACGACCTGCGAGTTCAGGGCGGTGTGCTGTGGCAGATGCAGGTAATTTTTCCCCCTGAATATGGGAGAAGTTGACCCCTGCTTGTTCGAATATAGCCCCATTAGTTAATACTCGGCTACGGCCCCCACCACCTTCAGAACGTTCCCATGTTTGTTCTAGAAAAGTTTCCTTACCATCTAGCTCAGTGATTTTTTGACAAATAGTATCTTGTAAGCTTTGCAAGAAAGCTTTTACACGACCGATATCTGGGTAATTCATTGTTTTCTAATAGAACCATAGATGAAAAATAATAACCAAAGTATACCCTTTTGTCGTAAAAAAGGCATATTGAATATTGATTGTGTGGCAAAAGCAGTGATAATGACAGAAAGATTAGTTTAAACGGGCAAATGTTATGGAAATACGCATCTTTCGCCAAAGTGATTATGAAGATGTACTGACGTTATGGGAACGTTGTTCTCTCAATGAGTTTTCGGGGGACCCTGAACTCGACATCGAACGTAAATTACAATGCGGTGCAGACTTATTCTTAGTCGCTGAGGTCGCAGGTGAGGTTGTTGGTACCATTATGGGCGGGTACGATGGTATCCGCGGCACAGCCGTTTACCTTGCTGTACATCCTGAATATCGTGCGCGCGGTATAGCAAATGCTTTAGTCAGCCGGCTAGAGAAAAAACTAATTGCCAGAGGGTGTGGCAGAATTGAACTTTTAGTGAGCGAAGAATCAGATGCCGCTATTTGTATGTTTGAAAAAATGCTTTATGAAGAAGAACAGTCTGAACGTTTGATTTATTCGAAAAAATTAACTCACGAAACGGATTTTTAGGTTAATTGACTATTTGTTTAATCATTCATGTGAATGTTTTGGCAAATAGGTTGTCACAATATGCATTATGCGACGGATTAAAGAGGATGATATGTCCCAACATGCAACTTTTAATAACAATAGCGGCTTAACGCCATTGTTGAAAATTACTCTGCTATGCGGAATAACACTATTGTCAGGTTGTGCTGGCACGAAAATTTTTTCGCCATCGACTTGGTTTAGTAGCCCACTAGTGATCTCTAGCTCAGGGGTTGGTCAAGTAACCAATTTTACCCGGATGCAAGCTGATACTATTAAAACGCAGCTTAATGACCGTTATAACATCCGTAGCGGAATGCAAATGGACAATGGTGATGTGGTCGCTATTTTCCAAGGCATTAATGATGACGAGGTAAAATTAGAGATAATGGGGCCTGAGCATGGCTATGTGTCGCGCATTACAGTCAATGACCCTGATATTGTTACCGAGTGGGGGCCAAAAGTTGGCACTGAATTTAGTGAAATATACCAAAAAGCATTTGGTGTATGTAGCCTTGGTGAGCGAATCAATGATGTACCAAGCATTGAATGTAATTCGCCACAATCAACAAAAGTTATTTACCGTTTTACGGGTAAATGGCAAGGGCCAGAAGGGATGATGCCTTCGGATAATGACCTTCAATCATGGACAATATCGCAGATAATTTGGCATAAGTAAGCTGATTTTAAGGTATATCGTCAGGTTTAGTTATACTGGCGATCCCCTCTTTTATTGAACCTCGTTATTGTACACAAATAAATTTCCCCTTTCTTAAATTTTCTTTCCTATAATAGGCATCGAAACCTATAAACCCTTGCGTTAAAACAAGGTGAAAAACATCACGATAAGATAGGATAATCATATCGTTTTATATAAAAAATAGGTTATATAACATACTCATTTTACGAGGTTTACCGTATGTCTCATTCTCAAAGTGGTATTTTGAAAGAAAATAGCCGTTTTGGTATTTTTATTGAAGCACAAGTGCAAGAAGGATCTCTGGATGAAGTTAAATCTGGATGTAAAGGCTTTGTCGATGCTTTGACCAAATTACAGGCGCAATATCCTGATGACCGTCTTGGTGCAGTAATTGCGTTTGGCTCTGATATTTGGCAGCAATTGGGGCATGCTCAGTGCGCACCTGAATTGAAACCATTCCATACATTAGGTAAGGGGCTTGCGCCTGCCACACAAAGAGATATGTTTATTCATATTCAATCTCTTCGCCACGATATTAATTTCTCTTTAGCGCAAGCGGCACTAAAAGTGTTTGGTAAATCTATTCATGTTGTTGAGGAAATTCATGGTTTCCGCTGGGTAGATGATAGGGACTTAAGCGGTTTTATTGATGGTACAGAAAATCCGCAAGGTGAAGAAATTGCGGAAGTGACATTAGTCGAACAAGGCGATGACAAGGGTGGTAGTTATGTTTTAGTTCAACGCTATGAACACGACTTAAGGAAATGGGATCGTTTTACTGAACATGAACAGGAAAAAATGATTGGCCGTACTAAACATGATAGCGTTGAGCTTGATGAAGATGTGCGTAATGTGACTTCGCATGTTTCACGAGTCGTGGTAGAAGAAGAGGGTGAAGAGCTATCCATCATGCGTCACAGCCTGCCGTATGGCACAGCAAGTGGTAAACATGGTTTATTCTTTGTCGCCTATTGTGCAAGGCTACACAATATTGAACAACAATTGCTTAGTATGTTTGGTGAAAAAGACGGTAAATACGATGATTTACTGCGTATGACGAAAGCCGTTTCAGGTAGTTATTACTATGCGCCTTCTCTTGAGAAACTACTCGCATTATAAATGACTGTTTGCCGCATGGATGCGGCGCTCTTTTGTTATCATGAATATGCTGATGCCCTGCCTAAGTGAATATCAATCTTTTCTCACCCCAAACGAATTAAGCCATCAACAACCGTAAATACGGTATATAGATTTGTCGATTTGGTTTATTCATGAAAACTATTCATTTCTTAACTCATTAAAATAAAACAGTATTTTTACTCTTATGTCGATATTTTCTTTGTTATTCTAATTTGATATATCAAAAGGTGATTGATAGCTACACAGTTATAACCAAAACAGATACAGTGTTTTTAATCTTAGTCGTTTTGGTTTAGTTATGAATGGGTGTGGAATGAAAAAATCATTTTTGAAAAAAACAGCATTAGCAAGCTTGGCGACGGCATCGTTATTCGGCAGCACGCCATTAATTGCCGCAGAACTCCTTAATAGCTCTTATGACATTGCCCGTGAGTTATTTGTGGCATTAAACCCTTCATTTGAAAAACAGTGGAATGAAGCACATCCAGACGACAAATTAACGATTAAACAATCCCACGCGGGCTCATCGAAGCAAGCGCTAGCAATATTGCAGGGGTTGAAAGCCGATGTTGTCACTTATAATCAAGTTACAGATGTGCAAATTTTGCACGATAAAGGCAAATTGATCCCTGCTGACTGGCAAGCTCGATTACCAAATAATAGTTCACCTTATTACTCCACAATGGCGTTTTTAGTGCGTAAAGGAAACCCTAAGGGAATTAAGACGTGGGATGATTTGGTACGTGAAGACGTAAAATTAATATTTCCAAACCCAAAAACATCTGGAAATGGCCGCTATACCTATCTTGCTGCATGGGGGGCTTTTAACCAAGAAAACAATGGTGACCAAGCAAAAACACGTGAGCAAATGAAGCAATTCCTAAAAAATGTCGAAGTATTCGACACTGGTGGCCGTGGTGCAACTACCTCTTTTATTGAAAGAGAGCTAGGTGATGTATTGATTAGCTTCGAATCAGAAGTGAACAACATTCGTAGTCAATATGGTGAGTCTGATTATGAAGTGATTGTACCACCAGTTGATATTTTGGCTGAATTTCCAGTGACTTGGGTTGATAAAAATGTACAAAAAAATGGTTCAGAAGATGTCGCTAAAGCTTATTTGAATTATTTATATAGCCCTCAAGCCCAAGAAATTATCACTAGCTTTAATTATCGCGTGAATGATAAAGCCGTAATGGAAGCGAATAAGGCTAAATTCCCAGAGACAAAACTTTTTACAGTTGAGTCTCAATTTGAAAGCTGGCCAAAAGTGATGGATGTGCATTTTGCAACAGGTGGCGAGTTTGACGAACTAATGGCTCAAGGGCGCCGTTAATGAGCCGTTCAGGAAAGCGCTTTCTACCAGGCTTTGGGCTGACATTAGGGAGCAGCTTATTTTATACCTGTTTGATTTTGCTGCTACCCATGAGTGCATTGGTAATACAACTGTCAGATATGACATGGCAGCAATATTGGGCGGTGATTAGTTACCCGCAAGTGGTTGCCGCCTACAAAGTAACTTTGTTGTCAGCGCTGGTTGCCAGTCTATTTAATGCCGTCTTTGGCCTATTATTAGCTTGGATTTTGACTCGCTATCGCTTTCCTGGACGTCTGTTTTTAGATGGTTTAGTTGATTTGCCTTTTGCATTACCTACCGCCGTCGCTGGTTTGACACTCGCGACATTGTTTGCAACTTCTGGTTGGTATGGTCAATACCTTCACCAGTTCGACATTAAAGTTGTGAATACATGGTTAGGAATTGCGGTAGCAATGGCGTTTACCAGTATCCCATTTGTAGTGCGTACCGTGCAGCCTGTTTTAGAAGAGTTAGGGCCTGAATATGAAGAAGCGGCGCAAACGCTCGGTGCTAGCCGCTGGCAAACATTTAGACGAGTCGTATTACCTGAACTTTCCCCAGCTCTTTTAGCGGGTACAGTGTTGTCTTTTACTCGTAGTTTGGGGGAATTTGGTGCCATTATCTTTATTGCAGGTAACATTGCTTGGCAAACAGAAGTAGTTTCATTAATGATTTTCAGTCAATTACAGCAATTTGATTACCCTGCGGCGAGTGCTGTCGCATCCGTTATTTTGGCGGTTTCATTGCTGCTTTTATTTAGTGTTAACTTAGTACAAAGCCGTTTTGGTAAACGATTAGGGGGCAAGTAATGGCACAAGTTACACCTATTCATGCTGCTAATCGTTCCCAAATCAACTGGGGGAAATGGTTATTAATAGCCATTGGTATTCTGTTCTCAGTTTTGCTATTGGTTATCCCAATTATTTGGATTTTTATTACAGCATTTCAAAAAGGCTTAGATACCGTTTTACTGAATTTAGCAGACCCTGACATGTTACATGCGATTGGGCTAACTGTGTTAATTGCCTTAATTACCGTACCTGTAAATTTGGTTTTTGGCACAATGATGGCATGGCTCGTCACGCGTTTTCATTTTCCAGGTCGGCAGTTACTGCTTACATTAGTTGATATCCCATTTGCGGTTTCCCCCGTCGTCGCAGGTTTATTGTATTTGTTGTTTTATGGTTCTAATAGCTGGTTTGGTGGTTGGCTTGAAGGGTTTGATATTCAAGTTATGTTTTCATGGCCTGGAATGGCTTTAGTGACGATTTTTGTGACTTGCCCATTTGTTGTGCGTGAATTGGTACCATTGATGTTAAGCCAAGGCAGCCAAGAAGATGAAGCCGCGGTATTGCTGGGGGCTTCAGGGTGGAAAATGTTTTGGCGAGTGACATTACCGAATATCCGTTGGGCGTTGCTATACGGTGTTGTACTGACCAATGCTCGGGCGATTGGGGAATTTGGTGCGGTATCCGTGGTTTCCGGTGCTATTCGTGGTGAGACCTATACCTTACCGTTACAAGTTGAATTATTACATCAGGATTATAACACTGTCGGTGCATTTACTGCCGCAGGGGTCCTCGCTGTAATGGCCATCATTACATTAATCCTTAAAAGCGCATTGCAATGGCATTTAAATCGTCAGCAGTCTGAATCAGGAGTCCATTGATCATGAGTATTGAAATTGAAAAAATCGGTAAGTTATTTGGGAAAACCCAAGTACTCAACGGTATTTCACTGGATATTGCATCGGGTGAGATGGTGGCGCTATTGGGGCCTTCTGGTTCAGGTAAAACAACGCTATTAAGGATAATCGCAGGGCTTGAGCAACAAAGTTACGGTACTTTGCGTTTCCACGGCCAAGATGTCAGTAAAATACATGCAAAGGATAGGCATGTAGGTTTTGTTTTTCAGCATTATGCATTATTTCGTCATATGACGGTATTTGATAATGTCGCTTTTGGCTTAACAGTTCTACCGCGTAAGCAGCGACCATCCACACAAGCTATCAAACAAAAAGCCATGCAACTATTGGAGATGGTGCAATTATCTCACTTGGCTTCCCGTTATCCTGCACAGCTCTCTGGTGGGCAAAAGCAACGTGTAGCTTTAGCACGTGCACTGGCGGTTGACCCGCAAATTTTATTGCTTGATGAGCCTTTTGGAGCTCTTGATGCGCAAGTTCGTGTTGAGCTACGCCGCTGGCTACGTCAATTACATGACGAGTTAAAATTTACTAGTGTGTTTGTCACTCATGATCAGGAAGAAGCCATGGAAGTGGCAGATAGGGTCGTCGTTATGAGTGAAGGGCATATTGAGCAGGTTGGGACGCCAAGTGCTATTTGGCAGAGCCCTGAGACTCGCTTTGTTCTTGAGTTTATGGGGGAAGTTAACCAAATCTCAGCACAAATCAGGGGGGCAATGCTCAATATCGGCGGTTATGAATTTTCGCTTAATCATAGCAGTGCTCATCAAGGAGAGGTCGATGTATTTCTTAGGCCTTGGGAAATATCATTACAACCTGAAGTGGATGAACAACACCGTTTACCTGTTAGGGTAACAGAATCTGGTCCAAGAGGTCATTTTTGGCAATTAACAGTTCAACCATTAGGGTGGGGAAATGACCCAATATCTGTTGTTTGGCAGTCCGCAGCAACAATACCGACACGGGGTGAACGTTACTTTTTAGGTAGCAAGCAGGTTAAAATTTACCAAGGAAACACGGAGTTATTATTTCCTCAATTAGCGGAAAGTGCATGAATATAAATTGTTATTGTTGATAGCATTTATATAAATAGATAATAAATGCTATTTATTTTTATGACATCTTAAGTATCTCTCTTTTCTGTTGTTGGGCTATTTATGAATAGTATTTAGCCCAACAATCACGTCGATTTTCTTGTAATTCATTGATATTTATATGTATTATTTTGTTTTTTCTGTTAAATATAACTGGTAATCATATAAACTTATAGTAATATATTATATCAATTAGCTATATCAATAATGGTAATAAAGATAATCTATTTTTCTAATATTAATGTGAATAGATTTCATTTTTCACGCGCTAATATTGGAGTAATATCTTATTTCTATTTGCTCCTATCTATAAATAAAAATTATAAGGATGGTAAAGTGTCAACTCTGGAACAGTTTATCGGTAATACACCTTTAGTAAAACTTCAGCGCTTGGTTCAAGGGGTTAATGCTGAAATTTGGGTTAAGCTAGAAGGTAATAACCCTGCGGGTTCAGTGAAAGATAGGGCTGCCTATTCGATGATCAAAGAAGCTGAAGAACGAGGGGAAATTAAACCTGGGGATACGCTTATTGAAGCGACGAGCGGCAATACAGGGATAGCACTAGCGATGATAGCTGCACTAAAAGGCTATAAACTAAAATTACTGATGCCAGATAACATGAGTAAAGAGCGCCAAGCATCTATGCAAGCGTATGGTGCGGAGCTTATTTTAGTGAGTACCGCAGTGGGAATGGAAGGTGCTCGAGATCTCGCTAAAGAAATGGCGCTCAGGGGGGAAGGGACTGTATTAGACCAATTTAATAACCCAGATAACCCATTAGCTCATTTTAAAACAACCGGCCCAGAAATTTGGCGGCAGACACAGGGGAGGGTCACCCATTTTGTCTCTAGCATGGGAACAACAGGGACTATCACAGGGGTCAGCCGTTATTTAAAATCCCAATCAACCGATGTACAGATTGTTGGGTTGCAGCCCGCAGAAAAAAGCCAAATCCCAGGGATCAGACGTTGGTCGCCGGGGTATCTTCCCGGTATTTTTGATGATTCATTAGTTGACAGTGTATTAGATATCAACCAACAAGAAGCCGAAGAAACCATGAGGGCTTTGGCAAAAATTGAGGGGATATTCTGTGGTGTCAGTTCTGGTGGAGCAGTAGCAGGGGCTTTAAAAGTAGCAAAAGAGAACCCAGGTGCGGTGATTGTTGCGGTAATTTGTGACCGAGGAGACCGTTATTTATCGACTGGGGTATTTAACCAGTAAGGTTAACTCAGGCTAAGAACGAGTAAAGCCATCAGGCAAGGGCCTGACGGCTTTGTCTAGCGAATAGAGCGGATAGCTAGGCTATTTCTTTATACGCATGATAACTGTTTCACCAACGGTCACTGAACCCGTTAGTTTATTCAGTTCTTTAATTTCATCCATGTTAGAAATAACAACAGGAGTGAGAACCGATTTGGCTTTTTCTTCTAGCAGTGCTAAATCGAATTCGATGATTAAATCACCTTTCTTGACGGTTTGGCCTTCTTCAGCGATACGTTTGAAACCTTCGCCTTTGAGTTCAACTGTATCAATTCCGAAGTGAACAAATAGCTCTATACCATCATCTGATTCAATAGAAAATGCATGGTTAGTTTCAAAGATTTTACCAATTGTACCATCTACAGGAGCGACAATTTTATTCCCTGCTGGTTTAATCGCAATACCATCACCAACAATCTTTTCTGCGAATACAACATCTGGAACATCTTCAATATTGACAATCTCACCAGATAAAGGGGCGATAATTTCAATACTACCACTGCTACTTTTGTCTTCCGAAACGAGTGATTTCAGTTTGTCAAACAGACCCATGGACCTTCTCCTAATCGTTTTATATGGGACCGAACTAATGTGCTGTTCCTAGCATAACGTTTTTTCTTGGATAAAGGTATCTACAAGTTTCATCAATTCATCTGCTGTTGGTTGAGCAAGTGCTTGTTCAGCCAGAGCCTGAGTATCAACAAAGTTCGCATTGCGAATTAATTTTTTGATACGTGGAATTGATATTGCGCTCATACTAAATTCATCCAGCCCCATGCCAAGTAGCAATAAGGTTGCACGCTCATCTCCTGCGAGTTCCCCGCACATCCCTGTCCATTTACCTTCTGCATGTGATGCATCAATCACTTGCTTAATTAAGTTTAGGACAGCTGGTGACATTGGGTTGTAAAGATGAGAAATCAGTTCATTACCACGGTCAACCGCTAAAGTGTATTGAGTTAGATCGTTCGTCCCAATACTAAAGAAATCAACTTCTTTTGCCAAATGACGAGCAATAACTGCTGCTGCTGGTGTTTCCACCATAACACCAACTTCAATTGCTTCATCAAAGGCTTTGCCTTCTTCGCGTAATTGAGCTTTTAGTATCTCAAGTTCTGCTTTTAGTTCACGAACTTCTTCAACGGAAATGACCATTGGGAACATAATACGCAGTTTACCAAATTTAGACGCTCTTAAAATAGCTCTTAATTGTGAGTGTAGAATTTCTTTGCGGTCAAGACAAATACGAATTGCACGCCAACCAAGGAAAGGGTTTTCTTCTTTTGGCAAATTCATATACGGCAGGTCTTTATCACCACCAATATCCATTGTACGAACAATAACAGCTTGGCTGCCCATTGACTCTGCAACGGCTTTATATGCTTGGAATTGTTCTTCTTCGCTTGGGAATGAATCCCTATCCATAAATAAAAATTCGGTACGATAGAGGCCAACACCTTCTGCACCATTACGTTCAGCCCCTGCGACATCACGTACAGTACCAATATTTGCACAGACTTCAACTTGATGTCCATCAAGTGTGATTGCTGGCAAATCTTTTAATTTTGCGAGCTCTTCTTTTTCTTGCAGATATTCATCACGGAAAGCTTTTAACTTATCAACTTCAGCTTCTGATGGGTTTAAGTAGATAGTGTTATTTACACCATCTAATACGATAAAATCACCATTTTTAATTTTACTGGTTGCATCACTCGTGCCGACAATAGCAGGCAACTCAAGAGAACGAGCCATAATTGAGGTGTGTGATGTACGACCACCTAAATCGGTGATAAAACCCAGAACTTTATCTAAGTTCAGTTGTGCGGTTTCGGAAGGCGTTAAATCAGCAGCAACCAAAATCACTTCTTTGTCGATAGCGCTTAAATCAACAATTGGAATATTTAAAATATTTTTTAGTAGGCGCTTACCGATATCGCGTACATCGGCAGCACGTTCTTTCAGATACTCATCATCTAGGGACTCAAGTGCTTGGGCTTGGTCTTCAATAACGGAATAGGCGGCAGCATCAGCCGTTTTTTTGTCGCCTTTAATCAAAGAGATTATTTCTTGTTCAAGCTCTTCATCTTCTAGCAGCATAATATGACCTTCAAAAATCTCAGCTTTTTCGGCTCCAAGATTTTTTTCGGCTTTCTCTTTAATTAAAGTGAGTTGTTCGGCTGATTTGTTACGACCCTCAATAAAGCGTGCAATTTCTTTATCTGCCTGATCGTCAGCAATCTTTTTTGTGCTAACAACGATAGGATCTTCTTTGAGGATTAAAGCCTGACCAAAAGCAAAACCCGGGGATACTAAAATTCCTGAAATCATAATATTACCTTACTGCTGCTAGTGCTAGGAGTTCTGATATTGCAGAGACCGCTATGGTTATACCGATTATATAAATATCCCCGAATGATATCATTCAGGGACAGCGAATGAGATCGGTAAGACGTTTCTCTTGCGTGCGAAATTATTCTAATTCGCCCATCAGTTTAACTAAATGTTCAACGGCTTCTTTCTCATCTTCACCTTCAGCGGAAATGGTGACCACTGTACCTTGAGTTAAACCCAAAGTTTGTAATTTGAACAGGCTTTTTGCGCTAGCGGATTTGCCGCCAGAAATCAAAGAAATATCAGAAGAGAATGCTTTTGCTTCTTTCACAAATTGAGCTGCAGGACGAGTATGTAGACCATTTGGTGCCGTAATAGTGACTTCTTGCTGGAACATAGTATTTCCTCAATAACTTTAGTTTTTTTAATTACCCAGCCTATTGTAGATGAAATAGACTAGGTTTGCGTATAGTTAGATTATTAACTTGCAAAAAGGTTTCCTACTTTGTGCGGTATCAACCCTTTTTCAGTTTTTGCCTCTGAAGTTATGTTTTTTTAGCCACTTTGCAACTACCAGATGTTTGCGGTGGAGGTGACTAAAAAGTGATTAATTTCGAGGTGCAAAATAATTACTATGTTTAATACTAAACCCCGAATTAGAAATCATCTCCATCCGTGCTAAACTTTGATCTGCACCACAAAAAAAGCACCTTTAAGGTGCTTTTTTAACGAATTTGCAACGAAATTATGTTAGTCAGCAGAAATGTCAGCAAACAGAACAGTTGATAAATAACGCTCACCTGATGAAGGTAAAATTACGACTATATTTTTGCCTTTATATGCAGGGTCTGCAGCAATTTTTGTTGCGGCTGCGATGGCAGCGCCTGATGAAATACCCGCAAGGATACCTTCTTTTTCCATTAATTCACGGGCTGTTTTAACTGCCTCATCATCACTGATTTGAATGACTTTATCGAGTAGTTTTAGGTCTAAGTTACCGGGGATGAAACCAGCACCAATACCTTGAATTTTATGAGGCCCTGGCTTAATTTCTTCACCTGCCAATGCTTGGGTGATAACTGGGGAAGTTTCAGGCTCAACAGCAACGATGGTAACTTCTTTGCCTTTGGTATTTTTTAGATACTTTGCAATCCCTGTGATAGTACCGCCTGTTCCGACGCCCGCAACGACGACATCAACATTACCGTCGGTATCTTCCCAAATTTCAGGGCCGGTTGTTTTTTCGTGAATTTCAGGGTTGGCAGGGTTGTTAAATTGCTGAAGTAAAAGGTACTTTTTAGGGTTACTATTGACAATTTCTTCAGCTTTAGCAATGGCGCCTTTCATGCCTTTTGCACCCTCAGTAAGGACAAGGTTAGCCCCTAAGGCTTTGAGCAATTTACGGCGCTCGATACTCATGGTTTCTGGCATTGTAAGGGTCAATTTATACCCCCTAGCCGCGGCAACATAAGCAAGAGCAATCCCAGTATTACCACTCGTTGGTTCCACTAACTCTTTATCTTTATTTAGGATACCTTTTTTCTCCGCATCCCAAATCATGTTAGCGCCAATACGGCACTTTACACTGAAACTTGGGTTGCGTGATTCCACTTTTGCTAAAATATTACCATTACCAAAATGCTTTAAACGCACAAGAGGAGTGTGTCCAATGGTCAACGAATTATCTTCATAGATTTTGCTCATGGGATATCCTTAAAAATCGGTTAGCGAGTAAAATTGTGTCACTCAGTCAAGACAAAAAATAATATGAATTCAACATACGTGAACAACGAATTAATGCAAATATGATTTGAATATAAGCTTATAACAAAATGCTATTTTAGATCTAATTGTTCTAAGAATGAAATTAAAGCAAAAAATTGATGGTGTGAATGTGTGTGTTGGCATGCGCAGGCGATGAAGCCTGCGCTTATCGGTTAGAAAATACTTAGTAACGGGCGTAACGTCCGCGATACCTATCAACCCACATGAGTGTCGCGCCGCAGACAGCAACAGGCATGATGACTAAATTTACGAAAGGTAGCATCATGAGTAAACTGATGACGCCACCAAATTGAATATTTCTCATGCGTTCTTTCGCAAGCGCTTGTTTCATTTCACTAAAGCCAACGCGATGGTTATCAAATGGGTAATCACAATATTGAATTGACATCATCCAAGCCCCAAATAGGAACCACAAAACAGGTGCTATGGTTTGGCCAATACCCGGAATAAAAAATAAAATCAATAAACCAAGTGCGCGGGGTAAATAATAACCAATACGCACAAACTCACGTTTTATCATGCGTGGAACATCTTTTAGTAGTTCCGCCATTCCTGTGTCAGGAGCGGGTTTCCCTGTCAGTTCGGCTTCTAGTTTTTCAGATAACCAACCATTAAATGGGGCTGCAATAATATTTGCAATGGTACTGAAAAAATAGGTAAAAACTAATAAGATAGAAATCACCGCTAATGGAAAAAACACATAATCAAGCCATTGTAGCCAACTCGGAATATAACTCATCACTTGGTCTATCCAGCCGCCAAGCTTAGTGTATAACCACCAAAAAGCACCTCCTAAGAAAATAATATTTGCTAATAAGGGCAAAATGACAAAGCGTTTAATACCAGGACGTGTAACTAGTCGCCACCCTTGTGTAAAATAATAAAAGCCAGAATGGTCTTTTTGTGGCGAAAATGTCGATTGGGTCATACTTCTTGTTCTCTCCTTTTCGGTTGACTATGTATCATATAGGTATGAAACTAGGCTGACTAGCCATTATTTGCTTAAAAAAGCAGCAAACGAAAGCGGAATATTCTCTTTCTTGTAAGAAAATCGTTCTGAGGGTTGCACTTAGAGCAATTGAGAAATAATCTTAAGGTAGTTTCCGCCGTGTTGGCATAATCATTCATCAACTAGAGATAACAGCGATGCAGGATTTGCGTCTGATATTAGTGGTCGTAGGTGCGATAGCCATTGTCGCTTTATTACTGCATGGTTTATGGACCAGCCGTAAAGAGCGGTCAACGTTATTTCGCGACAGACCGGTAAAACGTCGAAAAAGCGAAACGCAGGATAAATCATCTGAGTATGATGATTCTGTATTATTTACTGAGGACAAACCCACTCAGCAGGGGGCGATTCAACCCGCAGTAGCAGACCCACTTGATTCAGCAAAAAATGAATCTCAAGTTGAGCCAAACATACGGCCAGTAGCTCCGGTTGAGCCTGAACCTAAATTGGCGGCGGCTTCTGAACATCTGGCTAATGAAGAACCTGTGGTGGCTGTACGCACTGAACCCTCTCATGCTCCAGAGCAATTGACTATCAATATGAATGATGAGTCAGTTACTGAGCCACAAGTTAGCACCCAACCTGTGCGGCCTACTGCGATTGAGCCACACATTGATTCAAATAACCTGAAAGAAGAGCCACAGTCGATACAACATGAACAAACAACGGCGAACACTGAAACGAAAGCTGAGCCGCAGGAAGATTCTGCTACAACAAATAGCAAGGAGACAGTTTTGGTACTTCATGTAGCAGCTCATCATGGGCAAGAGCTACAAGGTGAAGTATTATTGCAAAGCATCCTTCAAGCAGGGTTCCAGTTTGGTGAAATGAAAATATTCCACCGTCATGTCAACCCGTCGGGTACTGGGCCTGTATTATTTAGTTTAGCCAATATGGTTAAACCAGGTTCCTTTGATCCTGAAACGATGTCTGATTTCACAACTCCGGGTGTTTCCATGTTTATGATGGTGCCATCTTATGGTGATGCAGGGCAGAATTTCAAATTGATGTTACAAGCCGCTCAGCGTATCGCATCCGATGCGGGTGGTGTTGTGCTTGATGATGAGCGCAAGATGCTCACACCTCAAAAAATAGAGGTGTACCACGCGCGGATCAGAAGCACGTTAAACTAAATAATCGTTTTATAAAGGCCCCCTTAACTGGGGGTTTTTTATCTTTAATGAGTGTGATCATGACTACCAAGCAAGAAATAGACCAATTAAAAAAACAGTTACGTCATCATGAATATCAGTACCATGTATTAGACGCACCCGAAATTCCAGATGTTGAATACGATAAACTTATGCAACGTCTGAAAAGTATAGAAGAGGCGCATCCAGAGCTTATTACGAGTGATTCGCCAACTCAGCGGGTTGGTGCTGCGCCTTTATCGGCGTTTGAAACGGTTCGCCATGAAATTCCAATGCTGTCATTAGATAATGTTTTTGATGAAGCGAGTTATTTAGCTTTTGATAAACGTGTTAGAGACCGCTTAAAAAACCATGAAGAGCTTACATTCTGTTGCGAATTAAAGCTTGATGGGCTAGCAGTTAGTTTATTGTATGAAAATGGTGAGCTAGTACAGGCTGCGACGCGTGGAGATGGGACGGTTGGTGAAAATATTACTGCCAACGTACGGACCATTCGAGCTATCCCCTTGCGTTTGACTGGGGATAATATCCCAGATCGAGTGGAGATCCGTGGTGAAGTCTTTATGCCACAAAAAGGGTTTGAAGCATTGAATGAAGAAGCGCGTAGGACAGATGGCAAAGTATTCGCAAATCCGCGTAATGCCGCAGCGGGCTCTTTACGTCAACTTGACCCACGCATTACAGCGAAAAGGCCATTAACTTTCTATTGCTATGGTGTTGGGGTTGTTGAGGGAGAAACATTACCTGATACTCATTATGGGCGTTTGATGCAGTTTAAAGCGTGGGGTTTGCCTGTTAGTGACTATGTTCAATTGTGTGTTGGCTCGCAAGCTGTATTAGATTTTTATCGCGAAATAGAACAAGCTCGACCAAGTCTTGGTTTTGACATCGATGGCGTCGTTATCAAGGTCAACTCAATTGCTATTCAAGAGGAATTAGGCTTTGTTTCACGAGCGCCACGTTGGGCTACGGCATTTAAATTTCCAGCTCAGGAACAAATAACTCAATTGAAAGACGTTGAGTTCCAAGTCGGGCGTACTGGGGCTATTACGCCCGTTGCGCGTCTTGAACCTGTGCAAGTTGCCGGGGTGATCGTGAGCAATGCGACGCTACATAATGCCGATGAAATTGAACGTCTTGGGGTTCACATTGGTGATACCGTTATTATCCGCCGTGCAGGGGATGTGATCCCGCAAATTGTCAGTGTCGTGGTTGAAAAACGTCCTGTTAATAGCCGTGAAATCGTGTTTCCAACCCATTGCCCTGTTTGTGGCTCTGATATTGAACGCATTGAAGGCGAAGCCGTAGCGCGTTGTACTGGGGGGTTGATTTGTGGCGCACAGCGCAAAGAGGCTTTAAAACACTTTGTTTCTCGTCGTGCCATGGATGTTGATGGCATGGGGGATAAAATTATCGATCAACTGGTTGAAAAAGAATATGTCAAAACGCCAGCTGACCTTTATCAATTGAGTGCAGGTATTTTAACTGGTTTAGACCGTATGGGGCCTAAATCAGCTCAAAACTTAGTCACTGCACTAGAAAAATCGAAACAAACAACACTGGCACGTTTTATTTATGCATTAGGTATTCGCGAAGTTGGAGAAGCTACTGCGGCTAATCTTGCAGCGCATTATGCAACATTAGAAGCGGTAATGTGTGCAGACGAAGAGTCACTGAAAACTGTTCAAGATATCGGTCATGTGGTGGCGAAACATGTCGTGAATTTCTTCCGCGAAGAACATAACCAAGCCGTTATTAACGACCTGATTACTAAGGCTAATATTCACTGGCCAGAAGTGAAGGTCGTGAACAGTGCTGAAATTGATAGTCCATTTGCTGGCAAAACAGTGGTATTAACTGGGTCAATGAGTGTATTAACCCGCGATGAAGCAAAAGACAAGCTGGTCGCTTTAGGTGCAAAGGTGGCTGGAAGTGTTTCTAAGAAAACGGATATGGTGATTGCAGGGGAAGCGGCAGGTTCTAAATTAGTGAAAGCGAATGAGTTGGGTATTCAGGTTATAGATGAAAATGAGTTAATACGTTTGCTGAATATTTAATGGTGAACTATATTCAATCTAATTTTGTTGCTTACAAGGTGGTAAGCAACAAAATAATACTTAGGTCGTTGTAAGCCTTAACTTAAATTTTCATTAAGATTTCTGTGCAAAAAAAAGTGATTACAGGGTTTTGTCATAGTTGAAACGTGACCGCCTTCTTCTTTTTGCAAAATACACCTAGTAAGCTTTCATATTAATGTGACCACCGTCTCATTTAAATGTTGTCTATTACATAGAATATGCACATAGACTGATTCTTAAATTTGTTGGAGTCGCATATGACCTCGATCCTGCATTTCGTTTTATCCTTAGTAGTAATTGCTGCTCTTGCAATTTTAGCAAGTAGTAACCGTAGCGCGATCCGCCCCCGCTATGTTATTCAACTCCTTGTTATTCAAATTGCGTTGGCTTACCTTTTCTTAAAATCTAATATCGGCGAATCTTTTGTAATGGGTGTAGCAGGGGTGTTTACTCACTTGCTAGGCTATGCAGCGGAAGGGACGAAATTTATTTTTGGCGGCATGATTGAGGGCAATTTAGCGTTCTTTTTCTTACAAGTCTTGTGTCCAATCATCTTTATTTCTGCATTAATTGGTATTTTACAACACGTCAAAATTTTACCTATCGTGATCCGCATTATCGGTACTGTATTATCGAAAGTGAACGGTATGGGGAAATTAGAGTCATTTAACGCAGTAAGCTCATTATTGTTAGGGCAGTCAGAGAACTTTATCGCGTATAAAGACCAACTCAATAGAATGTCAGAGCGCAGAATGTACACCATGGCGGCAACCGCAATGTCTACTGTATCAATGTCTATCGTTGGTGCTTATATGACCATGTTGGAACCTCGCTTTGTGGTCGCGGCATTAGTGCTTAATATGTTTGGTACTTTCGTTGTTTTATCATTAATTAACCCGTACCCACCAGAAGGTGAAGAAGACATCCAAATGAGCAATTTGCATGAAGGGCAAAGCTTTTTTGAAATGTTAGGCGAATATATCCTTGCTGGGTTTAAAGTCGCAATTATAGTATCAGCTATGTTGATTGGTTTTATTGCCCTAATTGCGATGGTTAATGGTATTTTCTCTGCAGTATTCGGCGTTGATTTCCAAACGATGTTAGGTTACGTGTTTTATCCATTTGCTTGGGTCCTTGGTATTCCTGCGGATGAAGCTTTACAAGTTGGCGGCATCATGGCAGTTAAGATGGTCACGAATGAGTTTGTCGCAATGGATGGCTTACAAGCGATTGCTGGTGGCTTATCAGAACGTTCTGTCGGTATCTTATCGGTGTTCTTAGTCTCTTTTGCTAACTTTTCATCTATCGGTATTATTGCTGGTGCAATTAAAGGGTTAGATGAAAAACAAGGTAATACAGTAGCACGCTTTGGTTTGAAACTATTATACGGTTCAACATTAGTGAGCTTCCTATCGGCAGCTGTTGTTGGCTTAGTTTTGTAATCAATAAAAAAGTGTTAAATTGGCAAAACGGCGTTCAAATGAGCGCCGTTTTGCTTTCATATAAAAAAGAAAACTGTTAAAAGAACAGATAAAACGCAGTCAAAGACACAACACTAAAAATGTAAGAGAACAAATGGAAAAACAAGATCTCATCGACATAGCAAATACCTATATGCCGTTTGGTAAGTACAAGGGGCGTGTGCTAATAGATTTGCCAGAGGAATATTTACTTTGGTTCTATAAGAAAGGAGAGTTCCCTGCGGGGCGTTTAGGGCAATTAATGGAAATGACCTTAGGGTTAAAAATTGAAGGGCTTGAAGGCCTTGTGAAGCCACTTAAACGCAGTTAAGCAGCTAAGGCTATTTGTGGCTTAGGGAATCAGTAATTTTCTTACTCAAATTAATAAACAGTTCTTGCTCTTGTTGAGTTAATACTGTTTTAACCTTTAAGGCATTTTCAGCACGGCCAGTGGCTGCACGTTGTAAGAAATCATGCCCTTTTCTTGTTAAGTGGGTGATCAGTTCCCGCTTATCTTCTTCAGATTGATACTGTTCAACAAAATCATAGGATTTTAGGACTCGAAGAAATTTCGATAAATTTTGGCGGGAAAGTCCAAGGGATTGGCTTAATTGGCTCGGCGTCAAATCACCTTTAAGCCTTAATATTTCTAGTACATCATATTGGCCCCAAGTTATTTGCTCGGGGGTAAAGCTCGCTCTGCGAGCCACTAATGTACATTGTAATAATGAAAGCGCATCTTCAAGAGCATCTGACATAAAAAATGTTCCTTAATATTCAATCACTCAAGTATACATTGACTTTTTAGATAAAACGATACATTGATTAACTAAAGTTAATTGTTTATAGTTAACTTTAGTTAATCATAATTGAGGTACATCATGGGGAAATTTAACGACCGAATAGCGCTTATAACGGGCGCATCAACAGGCGTTGGCTTTGGTATTGCTCAGAAATTACATTCCCTCGGAGCGACTGTTGTTATAACAGGGCGCAATCAGCTTACATTAACACAAGCTGCGAAAGAAATAGATCCAACGGGTCAACGCATCAGCACTATCAAAATGGATGTTGCAAATGCGCAAGATTTCAAAGCAACGATTGAAAAAATTGAGCAGCAGTACGGTGCTTTGCATTATCTGGTGAATAATGCGGGTATCACTGGCCCACATGGTGTCAATGTAGAGGATTACCCATTAAAGGCTTGGCATGATGTGGTTGCAACAGATATCACGGGGACGTTCCATGGTTTAAAATATAGCATCCCTAGTATTTTGCGTAGTGGAGGCGGAGCGATTGTCAATTTATCTGCTTGTAATGGGGTGACAGGGATCGCAGGGATTGCACCTTATACGGCGGCAAAACATGCAGTGTTAGGGCTTACGCGCTCTGTGGCGTTAGAGAATGCGCAAAAAGGTATTCGTATTAATGCTGTTGGCCCAGGTTATGTACAAACGCCTAATATTGAGAGGTTACCGCAAGCAACTCAGGAATGGATGTCTTCAACACACCCAATGGGCAGGATGGCGACAAGGGAAGAAATTGCTAATGTGGTCGCCTTTTTATTATCAGATGAAAGCAGCTTTATGACAGGCGCATTTATTCCTATTGATGGCGGTTATACAGCACAATAATGTAGTAAGTATTAAATATAGTGGAGTGCAAATGAGGTAAAAGTAAATTGATGTTTTACGACATTAATGAAAAAACAAGCGATGTTAGTAAGAAGAAACGAGTAATCAGAGGAAATTATTGGTGGAGCTAAGCGGGATCGAACCGCTGACCTCTTGCATGCCATGCAAGCGCTCTCCCAGCTGAGCTATAGCCCCAATAGAATAATTTTGATGTTGTATTAATGCCACCTAACAGGGAATTAGATGGTGGAGCTAAGCGGGATCGAACCGCTGACCTCTTGCATGCCATGCAAGCGCTCTCCCAGCTGAGCTATAGCCCCAAATACAATTCTTTTGGACGTTGGGATGATATTCAAGGCTAGGGGGAGTGTCAATCAAATAATGGTGTTTTGACACTGACTGCTTAAATATAAAGCAAACATCAGTTAATTCAAATGATTGAAGTGGCTAATTGGCACGGTTAGGTTGCAGTTATGATTTAAAGCGCTTGATGAGATAGGCTGCTTTTCCTTATTTCCGCTAGGCTAATTTTTTATTTAAGAGCTTTGAGCGTAATGGTAGAGCACCTAGATTAAATTGATTGGTATGGGTGGGTTAAGTCATTTTTTATATGACATGAATACATATCTAAATAAAAGCCCCATGCCTAATAAATAACATGGAGCTTTTAAACTTTAGTTTTTATTATTGTGCGCTTGCTTCGCGTTCACTAATAAAGGAGAGTGCTTTGTCAATACGAGCGATAGAGCGTGCTTGGCCAATTGCATGAACAGTAACATCAAGGCCTGGTGATTGGCCTGCACCTGTTACAGCGACACGTAAAGGCATTCCCACTTTCCCCATACCGACTTCAAGTTGCTCAGCGGTAGCTTCAATCGCTTTATGGACATTTTCAGCATTCCAGTCGGTGATTGCAGCCAGTTTGTCTTTAACTACTTCTAATGGTTGACGAGCGACAGGGCGTAGGTGTTTTTTCGCCGCATCAGCATCAAACTCTTCAAAATCTTGATAGAAATAATGACAAGATTCGGCCATTTCTTTTAGGGTCTTGCAACGTTCACCCAATAGCTTAATTAAATCAACTAACTGAGGACCTGTACTCGTGTCGATATTTTGCTGTTCAATATGCCATGCAAGGTAAGTCGCTACTTCTTCAGCAGGTAGTGTGTTGATATAGTGATGGTTTAACCACAGCAGTTTATCTGTATTAAACGCACTTGCTGATTTGCTGATCGCATCTAGAGTAAAATACTCTTTCATTTCATCAACAGTAAAAATTTCTTGATCCCCATGGGACCAACCTAGGCGAACTAAGTAATTTAATAGTGCTTGAGGTAAATAACCATCATCACGATATTGCATAACACTTACTGCACCATGGCGTTTTGATAATTTTTTACCGTCATCACCTAAAATCATTGAAACGTGTGCATATTCTGGAACTGGTGCACCTAATGCTTTTAGGATGTTGATTTGGCGAGGCGTGTTATTGATATGGTCTTCACCGCGGATCACGTGAGTGATTTCCATATCCCAGTCATCAATAACTACACAGAAGTTATAAGTTGGTGAACCATCTGTACGGCGAATGATTAAATCATCGAGTTCTTGGTTGCTAAATTCAATTGGCCCACGAATCCTATCATCAAAAATTACAGAACCCTCTTGTGGGTTACGGAAACGAACAACGTGAGGTTCATCAGGAGTGTGGTTATGAGCGTGATCACGGCAGCAACCGTCATAGCGAGGTTTTTCATTGTTTGCCATTTGCTGTTCACGTAACGCTTCTAAACGCTCTTTTGAGCAGTAACAGCGATATGCAGTACCTGCATCTAACATTTGGTCAATGACAGCATTGTATCGGTCGAAACGCTTAGTTTGATAATAAGGACCCTCATCCCAATTTAAATTCAACCAGTTCATACCGTCCATAATGGCATCGATAGCTTCCTGAGTTGAGCGTTCTAAGTCGGTGTCTTCAATACGCAGGACAAATTCGCCCTGATTGTGGCGACTAAATAACCAGGAATACAGAGCAGTACGAGCACCACCAACGTGTAAATAGCCAGTTGGGCTAGGTGCAAAACGGGTTTTGATTTTACTCATCGAGATTGCCTTAATTGCAAAACATTGTTTTTGAATTGCTTATTTGCTCGCTAGCCAATCGAAGAACTGAAACAAGACATCATTAAATAGGGTTTGTGCAGGACGTTCTGGCTAGTGATATTTATAAGCATTGCTAAAATGTGACTCTATTCTATCATCCTGTAGTGATTCCTCAATCAAGTTATCAAAATAGAAGGAAAGAAAATGATTATTTTGCCGATAAAAATAAAAATAAATGTGGAGGAAAACAATTTTCACTTTTTTGAGCGATAAAATAAGGGTGAAATATATAGGTAATTGATTAAAAAGGCAGCTTTTATGGCGAATATTGAAACATCTTGATTATTTTTGCAACGAACGAAAAAAATCTATTGAAAAATCGTTGACTCAGAACTCAGTATCCCTATAATGCACCTCCATCGACGACGGGGCGATTAGCTCAGTTGGTAGAGCACCTCCCTTACAAGGAGGGGGTCAGTGGTTCGAGCCCGCTATCGCCCACCACCGTTGACGATGAAAATAAATAATTGGGCGATTAGCTCAGTTGGTAGAGCACCTCCCTTACAAGGAGGGGGTCAGTGGTTCGAGCCCGCTATCGCCCACCAATTATTTATGAAAATGTGGAATAAGTCATGAAGTGGGCGATTAGCTCAGTTGGTAGAGCACCTCCCTTACAAGGAGGGGGTCAGTGGTTCGAGCCCGCTATCGCCCACCACTTCATTTGTTACTCGCATTAAAAATACGAAATTAGATGGGTCGTTAGCTCAGTCGGTAGAGCAGTTGACTTTTAATCAATTGGTCGCAGGTTCGAATCCTGCACGACCCACCATCTAAAAGAAACAAACAATTCAAGCAGTTCAGATGGGTCGTTAGCTCAGTCGGTAGAGCAGTTGACTTTTAATCAATTGGTCGCAGGTTCGAATCCTGCACGACCCACCATCTAAAGAAACAAACAATTCAAGCAATTCAGATGGGTCGTTAGCTC